>JABMQE010000033.1 GCA_013203415.1 Candidatus Falkowiibacteriota bacterium
CCCATGTTGGCTGGGGAGTGGGCATCGGAATTTGAGATAAGGGGGAGGGTGTCTAGGGCAGACAAGCGCCAGTTCATTGGTGGGTCGCTTGATAAGCCGGTTTCTATGGCGTAGATTTTTGGGGTGAGTTCTTCGAAACATTCTTCCATGGTGTCGAAGCCGGATTTGGAGCCGAAGATGGCAAACCAAGGAGTCCAGGCATGGGCAGGGATGACAAGCGAGTTTGGTGAATAGCTAAAAACAATTTTTGCGAGCTCTTTGGCATCGAGCCCTAGAATTGGGCGGCCATCGGATTTAACATTGCCGATTTTGTTAAGGTGAGTATTTATTTTTTCGACATCTTCTAACGTTGGGGTGATAAGGACGATGTGGAGGCGGCGGCACTTGTCGTTTTTTTTGTAAATGCAGCTTATTTCGGCTGTTGGGACGAAGTGGGGCGAGGCATGAGGCATGAGGGATGAGTCATTAGGGACGTTTTTGACGCGGTAAAAGCCGTTGGAGTCGAGTTCTAATTTTTGTTTGAGTTCTTTAAAATATTCTGGGTGGGTGTAGTCGCCGGTGGCGACGAGGTTGATGCCTTTTATTTTTGACCAATTAAAAATCCCGTCTACATCCATTTTAGGAGAGGTAGCGCGGGAGTATTTTGAGTGGACATGGAGGTCGGCGATTGTTTGCATGTGGTTTAGTCACTTGTCACTCGTCACTAGTCACTAGGGGCGAGTGGGTGTTAAAAAATATTATTTTTTGATAATCTATTAATTTTATAATTCGCAATATCACCTTTTTTGGAATATTCTAAAATCCTCAAGTATTCACCATAGACCCTTTTAATTCCTTGCGCGGTTTTGTACCAATTTTTTCGTGATAACTCTTGATTGTTATAAATGGCATTGTAAGAATATGAATTAAAATTTTTAACACCAGGAAGCTGTTTTATTAAGGTTCTTAGACATCGTCCAGTGTGATGTGCTTTTGAAATAAAGAGAATTGACCTTACTTTAGAAAAATCAAAAATCTTTTTTGCAAATAAAATGTCCTCAAGAGTGTTCGATGATCGCGAATGGCCAATAATCAAGTCTGGATTAATACCTTTCTTAATAAGGAGCTCTTTAATTCTGTCGTGGCATGTATATCTTTTTTCTTTCCACTTTTTATTTGAAGCTAGGTAATATACACCACCTGTAATAATAATTGTAGTATCTTTATTTATTTTATTTGCCTTTAAGACGACCTTATGTGCTTCCTCGTGTGACGTCCCAAAAACAAAAATTAAGTCAGATTTTTTAATATTATCTTCTACAAAAATCATATCCGTAAGAATGGATATGTCTTTTTTAGTAAGTTTTGGTGCCTTTGGCAATCTTGGAAATTCCATAAATTTATTGTTTTACTATTTTAGCAGAGATTGGGAAATAAAAAAAGAGGAGGTCATATCATTTTACGCTTTTCCATAAATATTCAAAAATATTCTTAAATGCCTTAGCTATTATATCATTTTTTATTAAAACCCCAGATGGCTTTTCTTTATCAAAAGCCATGATAGCTAATCTGTTATCATAAATATTTATGTCTATACCTAAATTTTTAAATAGCTTAATAAATTTCATTTCACGCAGCAGTTCTTTGGCCTCTTTTAAATCTCTTTCTCCGGCTTCACTTTTCGGTAGTAGATTTTTCACTCTCACCCCATGATTCACTCTGGTTTTGAAATAGTCTTTTCTAAAAAAATCGTCTCCCATTGTTTCATAAGCAGCTTTATAGTCAGTGATGCCGTAAATCATTTTGTCTTTATTGTTTCTCCACGTATCAGAGTATAAATTTTTTATGCCTTCAAATCCCTCAAAGTATCTAATTTCTGAAAGTAAAGTATTTTTTTCTACCCCCTCCTGCGCTTTTGCCCAAACTAAAAGACTCCGAGTATCTTTTATAACTTCCTGCTCTTTTCTTTTAGCCCATTCTTTAAATTCATCCAAAGATATTGGTTGATAAATCGTTGAATCCCCTATGAATAGCTTAGAAATCAGACCCTTTTTAAGTAATTTCTCTAAAATTGGGTAGAGAGTAGTACGGTTTATTAAAGTTTCTTTAGAGAGTTTACTAACTGTTGTCCTGCCAACTTTATATAAACCTGCCAATACTCTTTTTTCTTTTTCGCTTAAATTAGCTAAATTTTTCATATTTTTGTTAAAAAATAAATAGACCTTTTATTATTATATCATGTTGTCAAAATGTGTCAACACTTTGACGATAATCTTCTACAATGATATGATACCTTAGATAGTATAGTGAACAGAAGTGAAGCTTAAAAACTATGGAGTAAACAAACCATGAGGACTCTAACAATAGTGTTAATTCGGTGTCCGCAACCCCTACTAATAGGGGCGGAATCAGGAGGATTATACTCCCCAAATAGATTGCTAACACCAGAACCCACTCTCCCCCAGCTTGCGGGAATATTGAATGTCTTTTCTGAAACCCACAATATCCCAGTGGAAGTGGTCCAATTAGATTTAAGAGACCCACACTGGGGGAGGGTACAAGAAATTCAATATGGCAACCTAACTCTTCCCTATCTTGGTGAACCGTTGAGGAAGGTTTGGCAGGGCGTGCCTTTTAGTGAAGTTATGTCCATATTGGAAGAAGCTGATATTATTGGCTTTACCAATAACTTTACTATGAGCCGTAGAGTTGTTGCAGACTGTATTGGGAAAGTGAGAGACCTCTTTCCGGAAAAAGAACTATGGGTTGGAGGAAGAGATGTCTTTACTGACAGAGTGATTGATGTTTATGTCCGGGCTGCGGCTAGAAAGAATCTGGTGGTTTTTGAGGGGCATGTGTTTGATTCTTTGCCAGCTTATCTTTTGTGGAAAGTTAAGGGCGTGGGCGAACCTTTTGGATTAACAGTTTATGACGAAGAAGGACGAGCCACTAAAACCCAGCCAAAGCCGCTTAATATTCACGGCCGCGAAATAGCCATTCCTCTTCCAGTTTATCATAGACCGGAATCCTTGAGCTATTTTACTGGTTCGGGAGAAGGCGAGCCAAACCCGCCTTTTGGCCGATTTGTGCATATGACCATCAGCATCGGGTGTCCGCGTGCCTGTGGTTATTGCACTACGGGATACCGCGAGAGATACTTGGTACACAAAGATATGGCAACCATTGATCAAGAACTTAAGATGTATAAATCAATGGGAGTAACAGTTATCGGCATTATGGATGATAACCTTCTCGCTCTTGGACCTGATAAAGTTCAAGATATTATGGGCTTGGTTAACCAATACGGATTTGGGATAGAGTATGGAAACGGACTCCAGCTAAGCTTGCTAGCTAAACACTGGAGTAAGTTTGTGGGGCCAATATTCAAACAGTGTGTTAGTCTTTATGCGCCGCTTGAAGATCTGACACGAGACAGGATGTATCAGAAGCTTGAAACAACTAACTCTCAATTAGCGCTAATGAGAAGGCTTGCTCGGGAGCGGCCAGGCCTGCTAAAGTATGTTACTATGGGAGTTATTATTGGTGTTCCCGGACATACAAAAAAAGCATTGGAAACAACTTTCTTGGAAAATATAGAAAGATTTCTAAATGCTTTTACTGGCAGTAACATAGAGGTTGGGACTACTGCCTTCAACTTTATGCCCCTCGCTGGAACAGTATTTGGAGAACAGGCGCTTGATAGCGGCAGAATGGTAGTGGCTGACCCAATATCTGTTGACCCAGAGGTTTGTTCCTTTGGCACCACAAGTTATGCCCCGGAGGGTATGTCCCATAAGGAGGTATTTGATCTTTACGAAGAAGCTCTAAACTTAAATCCTGCAGGGAGAAAACTGGGGATTCCCTATACTACTCTACAGAGATTGGGTGAAAGGGCTTTGCCTGAAGATGAAAGATGGAAAATCCCCCCACAATGGAGGACGCCTGGATTTCATTTGAGGGCTAAGATGACATAATTTTTTTGAGAGGTAGGCCTGAAAAACCTACCTCTGTTTTTTTGTTTTAATAAAGATTGGGAAATAAAAAAAGAGGACGCCCCGTTCAGCTCCTCGCTACGCTCGGATTGAGCGGGCAGGCCCTATAATTTTATGGAATAATAAAAAAATTGGATTCAAAGTTCTCGCGCTGACCCCGCACTATGCTCGCTTCGCTCGCAAATGCGGGGCAGGCCTACTTTCCTTAAACAAAAAAATGAGTCCAAGATTTCCGGCACTGACTTACTTTCCCCTGGAAGAGTATCATCAGCGCTTGAGGGCTTAACTTCTGTGTTCGGGATGGGAACAGGTGTGGCCCCTCCGCTAAAAGCACCGGAAATTTTGAACTCATTTTTCGCATTTTTGTAGTTTCGCATTACTTTCGTAGTTTCGCATCTATAGAAATAAGTTTAGGATTAAGACATTGATTTATTAGTACTCCTCGGCTGAACCCCTTGCAGGGCTTAAACC
>JABMQE010000034.1 GCA_013203415.1 Candidatus Falkowiibacteriota bacterium
CTACCCGCCCGACTTCGCCTTCGAGCGAACTCGATGGCGGGCAGGCGAATGAAATGCTAATCTACAAATTACTGCTGGCTCCATAGTCCTTGAACGACCCCGCCCCGCGCGCTGCGGGGCTGGGGGGAGTGAGAGGCTGTGGAGCCCGAATGTCCGTAAACGTTGTTGACATTTAGGCTCCACAGCCTCCCCCTCGACGCTGCTCGGGATCGGACTATGGAGCCAGCGAACACCCGCCTGCTGGCGAGGCAGGTGAGGTATAAAGGGATGTTGATACGAAAACCCACACCGCGGGATGCGGAGTGGGTTTATTTTGTTTATTGATTTATTGGGTGATTTATTTACCCCCTCTTTCGTTCTCCCCCTTATAAAGGGGAGATAACTTTAGGTTAACCGTACATTGTAATTCCTATTCGTTATCCTCCCCTTTATAAGGGGAGGAATTCCACCCTTTCGGGTGATCAGCCGTGAGGCTGAAAAGGAGGGGTAGAAAACAGAAAGTCATTTTTGTTTAGATAGTCCTTCGCAGATATTATATAAATTATCCCACATAGCGTCTAGTTCATTTAATATCTCCTCGTCATTATATCTTATTACTGTAAAACCTTTGCTCTCTAAATATCTTTGTTTTTCTTGGTCTTTTTTGTATACATCTGGGTGGTCGTGGGTAGCGCCATCTATTTCGACAACTAATTTTAATTCTGGACAATAGAAATCTACGATGTATTTCCCAATACTATATTGCCTTCTAAATCTATAACCTAACTGACTATTCTTGATGTGAATCCAGAAGACGGCTTCGGCTTTGGTCATATCTTTTCTTAGGGCCTTTCTGATATTTTTATATTTTTCTAGATTGTAAAGTTTCACTTTTTTACCCCCTCTTTCGTTCTCCCCCTTATAAAGGGGGAGATATATCAAAGTAGATCTTTTAGCTTCGTCGGCTGACTCTGACGGCACCAAGAGTGCCAGCTATCAAACCTTTTAGATGAGAGTTTACTTTGTTTACTGCGGTTGCGAGTTTGGGATTAGTTACGATTTCCTTGGTTAGATAATCAATAACTTTTGCATGCTCTTCGCTTGGAGTAAAACTATCTTTAGCAAAATCTTTGATAGCATTAAGATCCAGACCGGCATCCTCAAACACACTGGGGGCAGTGTTTTTTACTTCCTGGAAAAGCTCTTGGAATCTTCTTTGATCGGCTAAGGTAAAATCTTTAACATTCTCTGCCCACTTTAGAGAAGGTGCCAGTTCGATGCCTTTATCGGTTTCTATAACAATTAAATCTTTGGCTGCCTCGGCGTTGGCCAGGGCGGGTAGGTTTGGCTTTGCATCCTTAAACCCACCGGCTTTAACAAAATCGGTATCAACTCTAATTTCACGCTCTCCGTCAGTAAAAGTAATCTCGCCAGCTTCTTTATTATAACCAGAAAGCTCTATTCCTTTTTGAGTAAAGATTTTAACTAAGTCGCCTCGCTGTTCATGGGACAAGTTTTCACTGCGGGAGATGGAATACATGTTTTTTAATTCATCAACTGAAAACTCGGTGATATCTGCCTCTTGGCCAAATATTGTGATTTCGCCCTCTTTAGTTACATTAACAATACCACCGACAAGAGTGTAATCGGTTGCAAGCATGTTCCAGTGGGTAATGGCCTCGGTAGTATCTTCGGAAGAATGGGCAGCCAAACGCATGGCATCTTCTTTTAGCTGCGGGTTGCTATTATCAACATCGAGAATGGCTTTTATTTCCCCTTCGCTAAAATTATCAAGGTCTTCTGGTTTTATCTCTAAAACTCTTTCCTGGTCGGCGTAATTTCTGGTGATTTCTACTGTGGTTCCAGCATCTTCGCCGGAAGAAATCTCGACAGAGTATTCCTCTTGGGCATCAATACTATCAAGTATGGCCTGGGTTTCGGGATTGGGAGTGATTTCACCCAAGTTTTCAGGCGAGGTTTGGACTTCGGGTGAGGGAGCTTCTTCTCCTGTTGGGAGATTTTCCGGGGGAGGAGCAACAGCTGGGTCGGAATCTGGGGTTACTACTTCGCTGGCGGGAGTTTCTGGTTCGACTACGGTTTCTGGAGGGGCTGGAGGTTCAGTGGTTGGGGCTGTCTTTTCTGGTTCGGGAACTGGTTCGGGCGCGGGTTCAACTTTGGGAGCGGGTGGCTTGGTATCTAAAACCGGCTTCGGAGCGGGCGGCTCGGGTTCTCGGCCTAAAACATTATCTATTGTTTGTTCGTCGTTGGGAATTAAATCTGGATAATCGTTATCAACATTGCCAACAGCTTTCACTACCTCGCGCAAGCTTTCCTCGCTGGCAAGGCCGGCGTCCTTGTCTTTTCGGTATTCGGCAATTCGTTCGAGGTGTTTAATAATACCCTCTTTTTCTTTTTTAGGGATATCGCTTAAAACCTCCTGGTCGACACCTAAAAATTTCGCTAAGTTTTGTTCTGAATGTTTTTTTACAAGCTCTGCAACTGTAGCGTTTTCGTCATCCTGGCCAGGATTATATATTTCCCGGACTATTTCTTGGGCTTCTTGGTATTCTTTTTCATCACTGTTATCAAAATGCGGTGAATGATCCGTATCATCTATTATATCTCTGACAGAATCGCTTGCTATAAACTCTTTTATGGTCATGTCCTCGACATAATAGTCGAACCTTGAGAATCTTTCATTAACAAGCTTATCAAATCTTTCAACCTTGACATCGTAATCATTATACTCCTCGGCCGAAATCATTGGAGGGTTTTCCACTATTTCCGGCACTTCTGGGGCGGGGGCAGCTTCTGGTTTTCGCATTTCATGGCTTTCGATATCAGCTCCTTCGCCGCCGGTTTCTATTACTTCTTGTTTAATTAAATCGTATTCAGAAACAATGCCTTCTTTGTTTAGGATATAGGCAACCTTGTCGGCTTTACGAACCCAGACCTCGCCTTCCTCGGCGCCGGCATATTGATGGCCTTTGGCAATTTCGTGAGCTTTGTGGCCGGCCCAGGCCTTAACTTCGGCTGGATTGGAAGCATCGCCTTCGAAGCCAAATTCTTCGGGCTTTTCTCTAAGCTGTCTTATTAAGGCATGCTCGATGCCTTCGCCCTTGCCGATAGTGGCATCCTTAAGCTGATTATTGTAGACAGGTTCTGTTATTTGGAGTTTTTCTGCTCCAGCATCCAGGCCTTGCATATCCTCGGGGGAGAACTCGTTATCTTCTATGGCCTCGGAGATAGCGGCTTGGCCGGATTCGCTTTCCAGGAAACGGGGGTCGAGCTTGGCAATAGAGGCGATGGAAGCGCGGTCGATTTCAATCTCGCCAGTGGCAATGCCTTTAACCAGCTCTTCGTGTTCGCCTGGGATATTATCGCGGGCCCACCAAGCATTGTTTAGGTTATCGGCTTCGGCTTCGCTAATGCCGCCTTTTACTATTTCGCTTAAATTATCATCATCAAGGCCTAAGGTTTTGGCAATGGCTAAGGCCTCGACTTTTTCGCCATCAACTACGCCCAACTCGTCGACCAAGCCGGCTTCGGCTAAATCGGCTTGGGTTAACTCTTCATTACCGTCTATATTTTTAATGACAGCGATGATGGATTCTTTATCTTCTTCGCTTAAATTTTCGAGCTCGTTTAAGCTGTTTTCTAAAGTTTGCCTGGCTTCGGCGGGAGTCATTTCGATTAGGCCGGATGGGGCTTCTACCCCGCTTGGCGTTTCGATGGCTCCAGGTGTTTCGACAGCTTCTGCGGGTTCGGATGTTGCTGCCTCGCCTGACGCTTCTGTTTCCCCTAGCACTTCGGGTGCTTCGGCAGATTCGCCGTTAATCCATCTTTTGGCATTTTCTATGAGGTTGCCAGAACGGGTAGCTATGTTGCGGGCGTTTTCGTAGACGTTCTCGTGGAGCTTTGGGGCATCTTTTAATTTTTCTAAAAAATCAATATCAGAAAAAATCTCGCCCACATCTCCAGACCTTATTTTGCTAAGAGCTTCGCCAGCTTCGCTGGAGCCGCCCATAATAATACCAAAAGCAGTAGCAAGCTTCATTGCGGCTTGGGCGGATTTGACTCCTTTTTTAGCAAAGAGTTCTTTGACAACGCCTTTTTCCAATTTTCTGCCTTTGACTTTTTGGAAGCCCATCTTTACGGCTTCAACACCAAACCCGCCTAAATCGCGGCCGGTTTCGGTGGCAGAACCGACAACAGAATTTTGGAGTTGATAAGAAACTTCGCCTTGTTCCAGCTGTTTTTTAACACCTTGCATTTCTTGAAATACTACACCTCTTTCTTTCATTCTTTTTGCTCTTTCTTCGACTTCTAGGTCGGGAGAAAGCGGCCTTTCGTATCTTGTCTTTAAACTTTTAAGTTCCTGCTCTAGGCGGACTCTGTCTTTTTTATGTTGGTTGGCGGTATCACCAAAGCGTTCGGCAATCCCGGTTGTGGGGTAGACAGCAAGACGCAGAGCGGCAAAACCAGTAACGGTAAGGGCGGTGTTTACGAAATCTCTTCTAACAGCCATTTTGCTGATTTTTGTTTTTAGGAAGGTGTCTAAAGTTTCCTGGACATCGCTGGCTTTTCCGGTTTCTAAGTCCGTACCATTATCGCGATGTTCCTTTAACATTTGGAATAGCTGGCGGCGGAGGGCTTTTCTATCTTCTTTGGGAACGGCTGGAGAATTAATGACTTCTTTTAATTTACGGGCACGGCGGTAGACTTCGCGAAAGCCCTCGCCACGACTTTCACCTAAAGCAACGCCAGGATCTCCCTCATCTTGCTCTTTTAATTCACCGGCGAGGTCACTTCCATAAAAATCTAAAACATCTTCTAGGGTTTCTCCTGCTTTTTGTTTTTTTTCTTTTACATGTTTTTTTTGCTCTTGATATTTATATAAATCACCTTCGCCTCCCATATATAAAATAACGTCGGTGCCGAATTTAACACCTAAAACTCTAGTTAACATGGCGTAGGCAGAGTTTCCGATTAAGTCCCTTGCTCCGGAATTATTATCCCAAATATAATCTTCTTTTTCCTGGTCCGGGCTTTTTTCTTTTTGGGCCTGACCCTCTTTTTTCTGGTCGCGTTTCCTTCTTCTGCCTGCGGCTTCGGTCCAGCCGCGGGTTTGCATTTTTTCTAAAACTTCTTTGAGTTTTTCGTATTGAGGTGATTCTTCTATTTTATCGACGACCCTTTCGCCGGTTTTTTCCCAGGCCTTACCAAGACCTTCTTTTCCTTTTCTTAGGCCTGCTTTGATTCTTCCTTCTCCTCTTAGTGTTACTAATTCTGCTTCTTCTACGATGGGGGGGTTGTCTCTGTCGAGTTTATGCTGGGTTGCAAAACCAATAAATTTCTTTTCTGAAGAAGGTGGGGATTCTAAATTATAAATATAACTTCCGGGGTGGTCTCGATCTTTGTTAACACTCGTTATTTTCCAACCAGCAACATCCTTGCAATTATTATCCTCAAAATTAACCACATCACCGACTTTATATTCTCTTTGCTTTGGGACTTCGGGAGCTTTTTCCTTTTTACCAGGCCTTTCGAAGGCCTGGCCGACTTTGCCTCTGCCATACTCGGCTACCCTTCTTAACTTGGCGCCTAATTTGCCTTTGGCTTTTTCGGTTTTATCTTGGGTTTCGGCGATTACATTCTCTCCTTCGGGATGTTTTCCAACCATTTTGCGACCGCGGTCGATAGCGCCTTTGCCTAATTTTCCAAATTGATTAAGAAGTTTTTTTGGCAAACCTAAAATATCACTGCCTTTTTCCGGAGTTTTTTCTCTTTTGTCTTTTTCAGATTTTATGGCTCTTTCGCCAATTCCTGTTTTTAACATAATATTTTAACTGGACCGAATATTACTTAGGGTTTGTTTTATCTTTTTTTGCTCGTCTTTTTTAAGAAGATTTTCGATTTTTTGGCGCTGGTTGGCGCGGATATCCTGGAGCTCGGCAAGGGATTGGTTATAAATTTTTTGGAGTAGATTTGCCTGGCCTTGTTCGTCGAGCTTTTCTAGATTATCGTTTTTTAGGCCTTGGGCTTCTTCGGGAGAAAGGGGGTAGAGAGGATTTTCTTTTAGCTCGGCTAAAAATTTATCCAAAGGATAAGCAAAAGCATCTTTGGTGCCATTTACTTTTTCGACCTCGAACCTTAGCCAGACGTCGTCTGTAAGAGCGGCAAGCTCTATTAAATCGCCGTCCGAATCAATCCCCTGCCAGCCGGGCTTAAAGTTTGGCCCCATTTTTTCCTGGAGTTGAACGAGGAGCTGGGCTTGGTCATTTTTTTGGGGAGATCTTGGCGAGGATGACAAGGACTTTTGGGGTTTGGGAGATTCTTTTCTTTTAACTTGGCCTGTTTCTAAATCGGATAAAAGAACAGTGTGGATGCGCTGGGTTGTTAAAAGATTTGGATTATCCTGCTCGAAGCTGGCCTGAGATTCGATATCATCTTTGGTAATAATTTTAGAATCCAAAGCATTAACCAAGCCCTGATAAGTAAAGGTAGCGCGGATTGCCTCTTTTGTTTTTTCGGGAATCTGGTTGGCAAGGGGTTTAGGTTCTTCGGCTTTTTTGTTTGATGGTTTGTTTTCCTGTTTAAGAAGTTTTAGATTGTCTTTGGCATCTTTGTGGTTTGGATCCAAGTTGAGCGCAGTTTGGTAATGACTTTGGGCTTTATCAAGCTCGCCTCTTTTTTTATAGATAATGCCAAGATTGTTTTGGGCATCAGCCAGATTGGGGGCTTTTTCGTAGAGAGCGATGGCTTTTTCATCTTGGTTTTGGACCTGAAAAACAACGCCGAGATTAAAGTTTAGGGTGGGGTCGGCTGGAGATAATCTTAAGGCCTGCTCATAATATTTTTGAGCTTGCTTGTATTTGTTTTTGGCGAAAAGAGTATTAGCCCTTTCAACAATTTGTGCGAGATTGTTTGCCATTTGCTATTTATTTTATTGATTCCAGCCAGAGGCTGGTCACCCGTGAGGGTGATATTAATTTATTGTTTGAGATTTACTGGCCGCATCGACTTGTTTTTCTAGTTTTTTAATTTTTTCCAAAACATCGGCGTTAAGCTCTTGGCGCTGTTTTTCGTGTTTTTCCTGGATTTCTTTTAGGTCTTGTTCCAGCTCTTGATTGATGTCTTGGGTTTCTTCGTCTAGATATTTTGATTCTAGGATATCAATAAAACGAGCGAGCTGTTCCAAGGAAAGCTCGGGTAGGATTGTAAACCAAGCGTTTTTAATATCAGAAGAGAGGTTGGAGGCGGCAATTAAAAAACCAAGCTTGCGACCCAAAAATTGGGCCTGGTCTTGGTCTTCTTTTGTAAGGTTGTTTGGCCTTGTTTTGTTTGGCATAGGAAAAATATCAGCACGGGCTGAATGGTTGTTTTTGGTTATATTACTTGCTATAATTATACCATAAACCTAAAGAAAAAGGACTGTGGACAAGTTTGGAAAAATATGATAGGATGGGAATTAGAAACTCGTAACTCGTAAATAGTTAATGGTTAATAGTAAATAGTTAATTGTTATAATATGGGGTCGTAGCTCAGCTTGGTTAGAGCGCCTGCCTGTCACGCAGGAGGTCGAGGGTTCGAGTCCCTTCGGCCCCGCCACGAACCAGAGCGAAGCTCGGTTCGTGGCTGCCCAGAACCGAACTATGTTCTGGTTCTGGGCGCCACCAGATTTCAAAAAGATAAAACAAAAATAGATGTTCTATGTGTATTTTTTAAGAAGCAGAATTAAACCTGACCAGTGTTATATTGGGTATACTACTGATTTAAAAAAAAGATTGAAAAGACATAATAATAAAGAGGTTTTATCTACCAAACCTTATGCTCCGTGGGAAATTATTTTTTATGAAGCATACAAAAGCAAAAAAGACGCAAAGAGAAGAGAAAAATATTTAAAAACAACAAAAGGGAGGAAGGGATTAAAACTGATGCTTAGAGATTCCCTACTATAGACTATTTTTGCCCTGTGTATATCTTGTGCTTGCCAAAGGGCTTTACAGACGATATAATTAATGTATAATAGAAACAAAGATATTTTAAGTAATTAATACCTAAGGTAAAACTATGGCAGAAGACATGTTAGTTGTAGGTTCTAAAGTTAAGGCCTACATTAAATCAAAAGGTTGTCACACCTCTGGTGACGCTTTGGCTGCGTTAAATGAGCATGTTCATGGAATTATTGACGGTGCTGTAAGAAGGTGCCAAGGCAACAAACGCTCAACTGTAAAGCCACAAGACATGTAATTTCTTGGAAATTACATTGGTTTCAGTTTTAACAAAAATCCCCTAAGATGGGGGTTTTTGTTTTTGGTTGAATATTTTGTTTTAGGCACACACTTTTGTCGGTTTTAATTGATTAAATATTGAAAGAAATTCATTGGGTGTTTTGCCGTTTAAAGAGCAATGTTCTAAATCATTATAGTACATATTCCAAAGCCTAAGTTTGAGTCTTAGTTCTTCAACATTTGTGAATGTAACTCGATTGTAGAAAGACTCTTGGTCGCTTCGGTGGCTTCTCTCCACGTTGCCGTTTTGAGCAGGTTTGCCAGGGTCGATTAGATAATGGGCGATGTTTAACTCCTGGCATTGAAGATCAAGTGGATGCAGTCTGGGGTTAAAGGTATCAGTACTTTTTAAATACCCGGTATATCTGTTAGTAAAGCAGGCGTCATTATCAGTTTTAATAGCTTTTATCTTAAAGGGGGCTATCTTGATCAGCTCTTTCAAAAAACAGATAGCTGAATAATTAGAAGGACTGTCATAAAC
>JABMQE010000035.1 GCA_013203415.1 Candidatus Falkowiibacteriota bacterium
ATGTTGGACAAGTTGTTCGTGGGCTGGGTTTAGCAAAATAAAAAATGAAATATATCAGCCAGAGGCTGACCAGCCCGCTGGCTGGAAATATAAAAGACACAAATCAAACCAATCGAGGGTGGACAGGAAAAGCCGGGTGATTAGAGCTTTTTTTAGTTATTCCACAGTAACACTTTTAGCTAAATTTCTTGGTTTATCAACATCCCTGCCTAAGGTAACTGCCATGTGGTAGGCAAATAATTGCAGGGGGATGGTGTTTAGAAGGGGCTCTAATATATTTAGGGTTTGGGGGACATAGATTATGTCATCTGCTAAGTCCTTTATGCTTTCGTCTGCTTCGGTGGCTATGGCGAGGATTGGACTTTTTCGGGCTTTAGCTTCTTCTAGATTGCTTTTCATTTTTTCGTAAAGGTCGTTTTTGGTTATTGGCGAGATGATTGGGAAGTTTTCGGAAATTAGGGATATTGGACCATGTTTCATTTCTCCGCCAGGATAGGCCTCGGAGTGGATGTAGGTGATTTCTTTTAGCTTAAGCGAGCCCTCGAGGGCAACAGGATAATTAAGACCTCGACCCAGGAAGAAAAAGTTTTTAAAATTTTTGTATTTTTCACTGATATTTTTTATTTTATCACTTTGTTTAAGGATGGTTTCCATTTGGGCTGGTATGTTTTGGAGGGCTTTTATAATTTCTTGGCCTTGGATAACAGTTAGTTTACGCAATCTTCCAAATTGTAAAGCATAAAGAATCATCACGGCAATCATATTGGTGTAGGCCTTGGTTGAGGCAACGGCTAGTTCGGGGCCGGCATGAATATAGGTGCCGCCGTCTGTTTCCCTGGCGATGGTGGAGCCAACAACATTAATAATGCCCCGGACAAAGGCACCTTTTTGTTTGGCTTCGCGGATGGCCGCTAAAGTATCTATAGTTTCCCCTGATTGGGAGACAGCGAACACTAAAGTATTTTCGCCGATTGTTGGGTTGGAATAGCGATACTCCGAAGCGATGTTGGCTTCGGTAGGAATGTTTACAAGTTTTTCAAATATATATTTTCCAACTAAGCCAGCATGAAAGGCAGTGCCGCAAGCAATAAAAATCACTCTATCTATATGGCGCATTTGATAATTATCCATATTAATTCCGCCAAGAATAGCTGTCCCCTCTTCTAGCTTAATTCGACCCCGGATAGCATCTTCGAATACCGATGGCTGGTCATAAATTTCTTTTAGCATGTAGTGAGCAAAACCTTGTTTTCCTGTGGATTTGTTATCCCATTGTATTTTTTCGATGGGTTTTTTTATTTCTTCGTCTTTTATATTAAAAATTTGGATATTATCTTTGGTGATTTCGGCTATTTCGCCATCGTCAAGAAAAACGATTTTTTTTGTGTAAGGTAAAATAGGTGTTGTGTCGCTCGCAATAAAATACTCGTTTTCGCCGATGCCAATTACAATCGGGCTGCCTAATCTGGCGGTTATGATTTTTTGGGGTTCGTCTTCGGCGATTACTGCAATACCATATGTGCCTCGGACTTGGCTTAGGGCCTTTTCCACTGCTATTCTTAAATTACCATTGTTTTTGTATTCTTTTTCGATTAAATGGGCTAAAACTTCGGAGTCGGTTTCGGATACAAATTTATGGCCGGGAAGAGAATTTTTTATTTCTTTATAGTTTTCGATAATTCCGTTATGAACTAAGTGGATTTTTTTGTCGCATGAAAAATGGGGATGGGTATTTTTTTGAGTAACGCCTCCGTGGGTAGCCCAGCGGGTATGAGCAATGCCTATGGTACCTTCTAAGTCGGATTGTTTGAGTTTATTTGCAAGATTGTCGATTCTACCAACTTCTTTAACGCATTTAATTTTGCCATCTTCCCTAACGGCAAGTCCGGCACTATCATAACCACGATATTCAAGATGGCGCAGGCCTTGAATAAGGATTGGAGTTGCTTTTTTTTGACCGATGTAGCCAATAATTCCGCACATAGAATTTGGAGTTATGAGTTATACGTTATAAGTTATTTAGTTTTACCTGATTTTTTTGATTATGGCAAGGGCTATTTTTCATTTTTTCCAACCACATAATCAAACTCTTCTGCCCAATTGCGAGTGGGGCCGGAAAAGCCGGGTGATGCAAATTTTAACTTGGCTTTTTTTGTTTCTAGCTTTTTTACGCCAAGGACATAAAAAGGATTTTCTAAACCATAGCAAGGGTAGCGCGGAGTTTTTAGGTGATGCGGGGTGCATTGAAAATAATGATAATGATAGCTATTGTTGCAATCACCATAAAATATCGGATCGCTTAGTTGTTGCTCTAAAAATCCTTCATGGACAAGTTCGTTTATAAAAGTATCGCTGGTGGATTTGCGCCAAAAGGCAACATCCCACCAGTGTCCCCCGCTGCAAGCCCAGTTGTGTTCGCCAGCTGGATAGGTGCCATGTTTTTTATAATATTCATCTAAGGCGATTTGGATTTTTTGGATATCCCCTACTCTTTTTTGATCACGGGTGAATTTTTGATGCGAGTCGAAATATATAATTCCAAGGATTAAAAAAATACCCACAAGGGCGATGATTATAATAAAACGAAAACTGTTATGACGGATATTATTATCCATGATTATGGCAAATAATTTAAGGGGTTGACTGGAATACCATTTAGACGGACCTCGAAGTGGAGATGAGGGCCGGTACTAAATCTGCCAGCGCCTGGAGTGCCGGGCATGCCGCCAGAAAGGCCTATTTGCTGGCCCCTGGCAACATAAGTGTCTTCTTGGACATCAAGACGGGAGAGATGGCCGTAGACCGTAGAGATGCCGTTTGAGTGGATTAACATAATATAACTATAGCCCCATGCACCGCCGTTTTTTGTGCGGGCAACATAGCCGGAAGCAGCGGCTTTTATCGGGACGCCATTGGAAGGGCGGCCGTTTATAAGGGTGCGGATGTCGATGGCAGGATGCTCCCCTATCCAGCTACGGTAGGGGTAATCTGGGTCGTGAAAAAAGGCAACAATTTGGCGGCCATTGGTCGGCCAAGAAAGCGAGGTGGAATTATCATCCAAGGAGCCGCCTAAGCTTTTTTTTCGGGACAAAGCCAGGCGGACTTCGGATTCCAGGTTTTTTATGTCGGCGTTGGCCTGCTCGTGGTCTTTTCGGGCGTTGGAAAGCAGGTTTTTAAAATTTCTTTCGCTGTTTTTTGTTTGGGAAAGGATGATGCTTTTGGTTTGTTCGGTAGAAACAAGTTTGGCTTTTTCGGTTTCGAGCTGATTTTTTAGGGCTTCTTGGCCTTTCTTTTTTAATTCTAGTTCGTTTTGTTTTTGGGCTAGTTTTTGTTTAACACTTTGGACGTTGTTTAGAGTTATTTGGATATCGTTTTGGATAGCGTCTATTGCCTGGATTTCATCAAAAAAACTAGAGAGATTATTATTGGTCAAAAATATTTCCAAGTAGCTTCGATTGTCGTTTTGGTTGATAAGCCGGATAAGAGAGCCAAGCTGTTCTTTATGGCTTGCAATTTTTTTTTCTTTTTCAATAATTTCTTTTTCGGTTATTTTTATTTCCAAAGAGGTTTGATTGATTTTTTCCTGGTTTATTTCGATATCGGTTTCGATTTTTTTAACCTGGTCATCAAGAAGGGCTAATTGGTTGCTTAGAGTTAGGATTTCCCTTTCTTTGGATTTGATGCTTTTTTTGTAGGTTTCCAGGCGGCTTTCCAGCTCTTTTACCTTGGCTTTTTGTTTAGCGATTTCGTTTTCTAAAACATTTACTTCATCAGCTTGGACATTAACAGGAGAAATTAAAATTCCCATACTTATGATGAGAAGCAAGCATAATGGGATTATTTTTTTAATCCTCCCTGCGCTTCGCTTTGCTGAGCTCTGGGAGATAAATTTTTGTTTTGGCATGGGGATTTATTGCTCGTTATCCTCCCCTTGCCAAGGGGAGGTCTTGGGAGGGGTCTTTTAATCCACGTACTCTGACTTTTACCCCCTCTTTAATTCTCCCCCCATTCGACAAGCTCAGGGCTGGCCTTGGTAAGGGGGAGATAA
>JABMQE010000036.1 GCA_013203415.1 Candidatus Falkowiibacteriota bacterium
ATTCCTATTCCAAAATTAATGATGCTCTATAATGTAGTAAAAAGTAGTCCAGTAAGTGGAAAAAAAGAATTTCAACAGTTTGCGAGAACTCAAACTGTGCACCTAAATATTTTTAACAAATGTATAGAATGCGGGCAATGCGAAAAAAAATGTCCTGAGAATTTAAACATTATTGAACGATTAAAGGAATTGCGTAATATGCTTTCTGATTATGGGGGAGGATAAATTATGCAATATAAAGAACTAGGAAAGACGCATACTAAAATATCAGCTATTGGACAAGGTTGTATGGGTATAGGTGGTTATTTATCCAAGGACTCTCTTCAAGATGACAACCAAGTGAGAGCTTTAAGATTGGGAATCGAACTGGGGATGACTTTTTTAGATACCGCAGAATCGTATGGTAAGGGTCACTCTGAGGAACTCGTGGGCAGAGCTGTTGAGGGAATCAGAAAAAATGTTTTTATAGCAACCAAAGTTTCTCCGGAACACCTTTCTTACGATGCGCTTTTGCGGTCAGTAGAGGGAAGTCTTCGCAGACTGAAGACAGACTATATTGACATATACCAGGTGCATTGGCCAAATCCCAAAATCCCCATAAGTGAGACAATGCGCGCAATGAAGCAACTCCTAAAAGAGGGAAAAATTAGATATGTTGGTGGCAGTAACTTTTCTCTAAAGGAATTAAAAGAAGCACAGGTAGCTCTCTCTGAAGATGAAATTGTTTCAATTCAAGTTGAATACAATTTTTTTGACAGGACTATTGAAAATAATATTCTTCCTTACTGCGAACGTGAGGGGATAACAACAATAGCTTATAGTCCATTAGATCAAGGGAAAATAGCGAGCGGTGATAAGAGAATCAAGGCATTACAGATGATTGCCAATAGATATAACATGACTATGGCTCAGGTAGCTTTGAACTGGTTAATCTCTCATCCTTCGGTTATTGCAATTCCAAAATCAGCGAACCCTGAACATATTAAAGAGAATGCTGCTGCAACAGATTTTGTACTTTTGGATGAAGATTTTAGAGAGATAAGTAAAATTTTTGCTCAGGAATGTGTGCACGTCCCGGTGAACAGAATTCGCGTCATTTTGGGCGGACAGGGAAATCGTCAGGTTTATCAAACTGTTGAAGAAGCAATAGAAAATAAATTGGGATTCGTGCCGAGTCCTATGGATTTAGCGCATGATATTCAGAAGGGTAAAGTTTTAAAACCGGCAAGAGTAATAAAAAGCACAGATAAAACAGGGAATTATGATTTTGATTTAATCGAAGGAAGAATTCGTTACTGGGCTTGGGTTATTGCATATAATGAAAAAAAACCCATCCCCGTTTATATACGTGATAATGGAAAATAAATATTTAAGGGAGAAGGTGGCAAAGTGAAAAAAAGTCAATTTAGAATAAAAACTTATGAAAGCACAGAAGAGAAAATGGCAAGAGAACAACTTGCTGAACATTTTAAAAAATGCCCGATACCAGATGATCAGCTTCCCTCGAATCTTGGATTATTTTTAAATTCAAAGAATTTATCAAGGATTCTTTTTATGGATCATTTGTATAGGCAAATTATTGATGTTCAAGGGATCATTATTGAATTTGGAACAAGATGGGGACAAAACCTGGCGTTATTTTCTGCTCTTAGAGGGATATATGAGCCATTTAATCGTCATAGAAAAATAGTAGGTTTTGATACTTTTACAGGATTTCCAGACATATCTTCCAAAGACGGTAAATCTGATATGATGAAAAAAGGGGAGCTTGAGGTAACGAAAAATTATGTTGATTATCTTACAAAAGTAATGGAATTTCAGGAAAAAGATAACCCTATATCTCACATTAAGAAATTTGATTTGAGAGTTGGGAATGCGATAGTCGAGATAGATAACTTTCTTAAAGAATATCCGGAAACGATTATCGCATTAGCATATTTTGACTTTGACATTTATGAACCGACCAAAAAGTGCTTAGAAGCTATTCGACCTCATTTAGTTAAAGGAAGCGTTTTGGGCTTTGATGAGCTAAACGATTCTGATTCTCCCGGGGAAACTATAGCATTAAAGGAAGTCTTTGGCCTTAATAATATTAAATTAAAACGATATCGATATGCTTCGCGAGTTTCATATTTTGTGTTGAAATAAGGGGATTGCAAATTAATTCCGAAAAGTTACCGGGAAAACATAGAAACACAAGAATAAATAAAAACAAATTTCCGTGTGGTAATTGTGAGTTCTAAGTTTTTCGTAATAAGAAATGTAGAAAAAAATTAATTTATGAGGAGAGCCAATGATAGAAGAAGATATTTTAAAAAGTTTTGTCGGACGAAATGTCGTGGTTATCGGCGGCACTGGACTCATTGGAAGACAAGTAGTAGACAAACTATGTGGTTTCGGTGCAAAAGTAAAAATAGTATCCCTGGATAAAATAAAAGTCAATGAACAAGCTGAGCATGTTTTTGGTGATATAACAAATTTTGAATTTTGCAAAGATATAACC
>JABMQE010000037.1 GCA_013203415.1 Candidatus Falkowiibacteriota bacterium
CATCACCGAAATCTTCTTTAAGATAAGTTAACTCACAATTTTTTGACCAAAAAACAACTTCATTCCGTTCGGGTTTTATCATTAGACGATCAAAAAAACCTGCTTTTTTAAATTTGTGAGATTTCAACTCTGATTCATTCAATTTTTGATTCAAAATGATCTGGAAGCCATTAACTTTTAGATTAATTTTTTGACTCAGAGAATCTAACATTTATCACCTCGTCGAGCATCAGCGGCTGCCGACCGATAAACTATTTGATCACCTTGAACTCTGAATGCAGCCGTTTCCACCAATCCAAATCGAAAACCATGAAGAGCTCTGTGAGAGCCATAGTTGCAGTCGGACTTGTCATCTTGTGAGTCCCAGTAGATAATATGAAGTCCCCACCGAGCTGCTCGTAAAGGACAGCTGCTGCTACTGATAGGTAAAGTTCACCTTCTTCTTCAGTGGCTTCCATGGTTCTCAAATAGAGTCTGAGAACATCTCCGAGGCTGTAGTCTTGCCTCGTAATTCCGTACCATATGCTGCGCCGAAGCGAGTCCGTCACGCCTTCATCGAATAGCTTGGGCAGGTCATGATAATGGGTTGACACGACGGCGAGGAAAACGTGGCTTAAGGCGTCATCTGTGGAGGGCTGCTCTAAGGGGATTTGAATCATTGGAGAAAACTTCTTCGCCATTTGCGGCCAATACTTGGATAACATTTGCCCCAGGCTCTCTAAGTACATGACCCCTGCTTCACTCGCTGATATCTTCTTCTTGCCGAAGAGCCCCATTTTTCACCCTTGTCTGTTGTGCAGCCGGTGGTTAGTAAATAATTAAATCTTTTTCACCTTTATCAAAATATTAAAAATAGCCGATGCAAGTACAACTAAAAAAATTATTATGGTAATTGAAAAACATGATAATATTTCTTTTTCAAGTTTTAACGAAATAAAAATCGAAAAAATCAAAAGAAATGCCCAAAAAACAAATGAAATAAAGACATACATTTTTAATGATAAGTATTTTAATTCGTCTTTTACGAACTCTTCACTACTTTTTTTATGCCGATCCTCAATATATTTTTGCCAAGTTATAAACATATCATTTGGAAATGAACATTTTATCTTCCTTTTATTAAATCCAAGCTCATCTTCTATTTTGGCAAGCATCGATATATATATAAGGTTTGTTTTATAAAAAGATCGAATTAGAATTATGCATATAAGCGATATTACATATCCTAAAATCGGAAGAATGAATAAAAGCTTCTTTAAATCTGTATCAAATTTTTCTTGAAGTTCAATCCCAACGAATAAACCCAAAATTAAAACAAACCACCGCGAAGTTTGCCACATCATAGACCACTGGTTACGGGATTCCTGAGAATAGTAATCGTGCAGTTTTAAAAGAATGTTCTCTTTTTGATCAGTATTGTTTTGATTATCAAATTTGTCTTGCATAGAGTACCAATTTTTTGGCTATTCAAAAACTATCATACATTCATAACTAACACAAAAAATCAGCGGCTATTACCCTCGCCCTTTCGGGCTTGGGTAACAGTCCGCTGGATTGCTTTATGTTTTATATCATAACTTCCGGTTTCCAATCTGTGATTGGTTTTGATCCGTTCCATCTGGCTTCGCCATTTAATTCAGGTCTATAACCTGGGTTGGTTTCCAATTCAAAAGCTCCTTTTGGGCAAACCATCACCCATAGTTTCGGCATAAAAGCAGAAAAGATTTTGTAAAATATATTTTTATAATGCCTTTTGGACCAAATAATTAATACTTCTTCGCCTTGTTTAATTGTTCTTTCTTTGAAAGCCATCCACAAATGCGTAAAGTCCATCTTATGATATATAAACCCTGTAATTTTTATACCTGGTAGTTTTTTACATTCTAAATGAACTGATGCGTAAGGCGTTGTTTTATTAAGAGCCAAAACTTCTCCGTTTTTAAACAAACCCCACGGAACAAAATCAATAACTCGGCAAAGTTCTCCATCAATCACACTCCATTGACTATCTTTAAGTAAAGTAACTTCTGATTGTTCTTTACTGTCTTTATCAGAGAGAATCTTGGCCATTTTTCATTCCTTCTTTATTACATTTACTATTTTTGGGTCTTCCGAAGAATCTGTGGGTAATATGAGACTTGAAAGGCACTGGGACATAATCCATAATACTGTAAACGAC
>JABMQE010000038.1 GCA_013203415.1 Candidatus Falkowiibacteriota bacterium
AAATATAGAGACCGCCATGCATCTTTATATGGATAGTAATAATTATAGTGTTTGGCCTCGCCAGTTTGGTCCTGGATGTGCTGTTTGCGGTGCGGCCTCAACCTGCGGTACCGTTTGTGGTAACCCGGCCTGCATTTGCATGCCAACTGATAATAAATATACCGACCTAGTCCCTGATTTTTTACCCGCCGTACCAGTGCCACCTTTAACCGGCGCTTTTTACATCTACGAAAATGCGGGTGATAGGTATCCAGACGTTGATGAGACATTTGCCGGAGTTAATATTCGTATTAATGGTATATCACATGAAGACTCTTTAACCTATTTTGCCATATTAGATGAAATAATTGATGACAGCGACGGACAAGATACCGGTAAATTGCGAAGAAAAGATGATAATGATAGAATTTGTTATTTAATTAGCCCTGGAGAAGACGAATACTAAACAAACAAAATGTTCCGTTCCGCAAAAATAAAATTTATCACTGCTCGTGAAATTCTGGATTCTCGCGGTAATCCAACCGTGGAAGCCGAAGTTACCTTAAACTCTGGCCTCAAAGCCAAAGCCAGTGTTCCTTCTGGCGTTTCCACCGGTATCCACGAAGCCCACGAGCTCCGCGATAAAAATAAAAAAAGATATCGCGGTCTTGGTGTATCTAAAGCTTGTATCAACGTCAACAAAAAGATTGCCGGCCTTCTTAGAAACCAAAAAGTAACCGAGCAAAGAAAACTAGATGGCTTAATGATTCACTTAGACGCCACCAAAAACAAAAGCCGCCTCGGCGCCAACGCCATCCTTGCCGTCTCTCTCGCCTGCGCCCGTGCCGGCTCCCTCATCACCCGCATGCCATTATATGAATATATCCGTCAAGTGTTCAATGTTCAATGTTCAATGGCCCGCCCAGAGCAGAGTCGAAGGGTCAATGTTCCCACCCCAATGTTCAACATCTTTAACGGCGGCAAACATGCAGATACCAATCTCGACTTTCAGGAGTTTATGATTATCCCGATAAAAAATCTCAAATTTGCTGAAAAAGTAAGAATGGGCGCAGAAATTTTTCATATGCTGGGCGATGTTCTAAAATCCAAAGGTTATGATACTGATATCGGCAACGAAGGCGGCTACGCGCCAAACATCCGCTCGTCTGTCTCGGCCATAGAGTTTATCATAGAAGCTATAAAGAAAGCCGGTTATAAACCTGGTGTTGATGTTGGCCTTGGTACCGATGTCGGCGCCTCCGAACTTTATAGCAAAAAAGAAAAAAAATACATTTTCAAACTCGACAACTCAAAATTAAATGCTTCGGCGTTAATCGAACTTTACAGCGATTGGACTCGTAAATATCCCTTTATTTCCATAGAGGATGGCTTAGCCGAAGACGATTGGCAAAACTGGGGGATTCTTACAGGAGAACTGGGCAAAGATATCAATCTAATCGGCGACGACCTTTTTGCCACCAATGTCAAACGCCTTGAAAAAGGCATCAAACAAAAAGCTGCCAATTCTATTCTGATAAAACCCAACCAAGCAGGCACTCTTTCCGAGACAATCGATTGTATTAAACTCGCAAAAAAGGCAAACTATAAAACAATTGTCTCGCACAGGAGCGGCGAAACTTGTGATGATTTTATCGCCGACCTCGCTGTAGCTGTTAATGCGGATTATATTAAGGCCGGTTCTCTCTCTCGCGGCGAGCGTCTTGCCAAGTATAACCGGTTAATGGAAATCGAGCAGGAGATAACCCTGTCCAAAATATAAGCACCACCCCAGAAACTGATAGTCGTAATAGTTATAATTTAAAAAAATGAATGGCAAACGCCTGCCCGCCTGCCTGCCGGCAGGCAGGCCTCTGGCGGGGAAAATGTCAAATGGATAAATAATTAATTTATGCCCAAACCAATAAAAAATCTGCCCCCCATTGTTCTTATGATTTTAGACGGCTGGGGCTTAGCGCCTCCAAATAAGGGTAATGCCATAACCTTGGCCAAAACCCCAATAATGGATGAGTTAAGCAAAAAATATCCCAAAACCAAAATCTATGCCCATGGCAAATATGTCGGCTTGCCCGAAGGCCAAGACGGTAATTCCGAAGCCGGCCACATGAATCTCGGCGCGGGCAGAATCGTCGCCCAGGACTCTGTGGGAATAAGCCAGGCAATCAATACTGGCGTTTTTTTTAAGAACCCTGCTTTTTTAACCTGCCTAGACCATGTCAAAAAAAACAATTCCTCGCTCCATCTTATGGGCCTTCTTTCCGAAGAACAGAGCGCCCATGTCGACCCCCAGCATCTGCTTGCTTTGCTTTCTTTATATCGTCAAAAAAAAGTAAAAAAAATTTTTCTCCATCTTTTTACCGATGGCCGTGATTCATCCAAGTTTATTGCCGTAAAACTTGTCGAAAAATTGGAAAAATTTTTACGGCCAAACGAACAGATTGCCAGCATCACCGGTCGTTTTTATGCCATGGACAGAAAAAAGAACTGGAAAAATATTGAAAAAACCTATGATGCCCTTGTTATGGGGAAAGCTCCCCTTTTTACCAGTCCCAAGGAAGCAATTCTAAGCGCCTATAATAAAGGTGAAAGCGACGAGTTTGCCGCCCCAAGTATTATCGTCCATGATATAGATTGTAAAAAAAGCGCCTCTAAAAAAAATGCCGCCCAAAAGCATTAATTAGTGATAATGATGCGTTGTTATTCTTTAACCTAAGATCCGACCGCGCTCGGGAAATTACCAAAAGTTTTGTCCAAGAACAATTCAACGAAAAAAATCCCGGCTCCTTTACAAGGAAAAAGGTTTTAAAAAATCTTCGTTTTGTTGCGATGACCGATTTTGGACCCAACTTGGAAAACAGCCTAACCGCCTTTCCTTCCAGAGATTTAATAGACACTCTTCCAATGATAATGCGGGATTACAAACAGCTATATATTTCCGAAAGCGAAAAGTTTGCCCATGTTACTTATTTTTTCAATGGCGGCTATTCCGATCCGGTCGGTGGCGAAGATTGCCTTATGATCCCATCCCCAGATGTAAGATCCTACGACTTAAAGCCCGAGATGTCTGCCCTTAAAATTACTTCCAAAGTAATTTTATACTTAAAAGAAAAAGCTTATAATTTTGTAACTGTTAATTTTCCCAACCCCGATATGGTTGCTCATACCGGCAATTTAAAGGCTGGCATCAAAACGGTAGAAGTCGTCGACCAATGTGTTGGAAAAATATCCGAGCAAGTAATAAAAGATAAAGGCACCTTGATTATAACCGCCGATCATGGTAATGTCGAAGAGATGATAAACTTAAAAACCGGTGAAATCGATACCAAGCATTCTACTAATCCTGTCCCCTTTATTTTAGTAAACGACAAAATTGGCAAAAAAAAGTTAAAGTCGGATGGTATTCTGGGCGATGTAGCCCCGACCATCCTTAAGCTCGCCTCAACAGACAAGCCAAAAATTATGAGGGAGGGAATGATTTAATACCAACTAATCATGCCAAGTCCAAAACCAAAAGTCCTAATAATCCTCGACGGTTGGGGAGTTGCCCCACCTGTTTTAGGCAATGCAGTAGCAATTGCCAAAACCCCGAATTTCAATAACTACACCCGCCTATATCCTGTGGTAACATTGCAGGCCTCGGGCGAGGCAGCCGGCCTGCCTTTTGGCGAACCTGGTAATTCCGAAGTTGGCCATACAGCTCTGGGGGCAGGCAAGATAATTTACCAAAATCTGCCGCGCATTACCCAATCAATCTGGAAAGGCGGTTTTTTTTCTAACCCCGCTTTCTTAGGCGCTATTAAACATGCTCAAAAAAATAATTCTTCGCTCCATCTTCTAGGCCTTGTTTCCAGCGGGGGAGTCCATAGTTATCTAGAGCACCTCTCAGCCCTCCTAGAGCTAGTTAAACGCCAGAAACTCAAAAGAGTTTATATCCATGCCTTTTTGGATGGCCGCGATTCCGGGGAAAAAAGCGGTATCAACTTTATCACTCAGATAGAGGAAGGATTAAAAAACTTTGCCTTCGGCGAAATTGCCACTATCTCGGGCCGTTTCTATGCCATGGATCGCGATAACCATTGGGAAAGGGTGTCAAAGGTATATTCTGCCATGGTTACCGGGGAGGCGGACAAAAAATCCGATAATCCCATAAAAGCCATAAAAGAATCATACAATAGAAAGGTTTATGATGAGGAGTTTTTACCTACAGTTATCATTAATAAAAAGACCAAAAACCCCCGCGGTTTGGTTAAAGATAACGATGCCATGATATTTTTCAATTTCAGGCCCGATCGCGCTCGCGAACTTACCTCTGCCTTTATCTCGAAACCAGAAGGATTTTCTCCTTCCAAAAGATTAAAAAATCTGTTTTTTGTCACCATGACCGAGTACGAAGAGGGCCTGCCTGTTCAGGTTGCTTTCCCTCCCGAAGAAATCAAAAACCCCCTGCCTAAAATTATTAGTGATGCAGGCCTTTCCCAATTTCATATAGCCGAAACCGAAAAATACGCCCATGTTACTTTCTTCTTTGGCGGGGGTAAAGAAAGATCTTTGCCTGGCCAGGAAAACGTTCTTGTCCCTTCGCCTCGCATTCCCTCTTATGCCGACCAGCCGGAAATGTCTGCTCGAAAGCTTACCGAAAAATTAATTGCCGCCCTAAAGGAAAAAAAGTACGATTTTATTATAATCAACTATGCCAATCCGGATATGGTCGGCCATACCGGCAATCTGAAAGCCGGCGTAAAAGCAGTCGAGTTCGCAGATGAGTGTTTGGGTAAAATTATCCCAGAAATAATAAACCAAGACGGTTTTGCACTTATAACTGCCGACCATGGCAATGCTGAAGAAATGATAAAGCTCGAAACCGGTGAAATTAATAAAGAGCATAGCACAAACCCAGTGCCATGTATCTTAATTTCCAAAGAACTATCCAAAAAAAATCAAGCCGCCACTGCCAGCCCGCCGGATTTAAGCAAGCTGACACCTGCAGGAATCCTCGCCGACGTTGCCCCAACTTTCCTAAAAGTTATGGGCTTAAGGAAGCCCCCCGAAATGACTGGCCATTCGCTTCTCTAAAATAAAAAATGAAATATAAAAAATCAAAAACACAAACCTAAAAATGTAAAAATGATATTATGAAAAAAATCCCAGAATGGCAATATCCTTTGTATAAAGAGTCAGATAAACTTGCCTATCTGATTTTTAAAAAAATAGGAGAGACAAAAAAATATCCTCCATTGGTTGGCTCAAAAGAAGATATAAATAATTTCTTAAAACTTTTAATCGCGAGTCAAAAGATGAAAAAGTATAGAGTATTTAGAGATATCGTTTTGAGTCAATTTGAGGGAGGTGTTATAAATCTTACCGAGGTTTTAAAAAGAAGCAAGAAACTCAAAATTCCTAAGGGAGTTGATGAATCATGGGCTATTTTTCAACAAGACAAAAGACTTTGTCAGTTAATAGACAAAATAAAAAACTCAAGAGTTAAATTTCAAGGGACAAATAACGATATCAATGAACTCATCATTAGGTTTTTTCTTTCACAGCTGCTCCAAGATTGGAGAGGACCATTAATGGCAATCATTTTAGAGTGCCAAAAGAAAAAGGTAGTGAGAACCTCAAGGTTGAACAAATTATTGGAACTCTGGGATTATACAGAAATTTTTTAGTTTTTTATTTGTGTTTTTGATTTTTTATATTTAATTTTTGATTTTGCGAAGCATGCCCGAACTTCCCGAAGTCGAGACCATTGTTCGCGACTTAAATCGAAAAATTAGAGGAAAAACCATAAAATCTGTCGAGGTCAAGGTTTCTAAATTAGTCAAAATACCGAACACTAAATTTGTTCATCTCGTTGTTGGTCAAAAAATCAGAAACATAAGTCGCCGCGCCAAGATTATTTGTGTTAATCTTGGCGATAATTTTTTGCTCATCCACTTAAAACTCACTGGCCAGCTCATTTATCGCGAGAAATCTGGTCGAAGATCCCGAGCAATGTCGAGGGACAAGCTCACTGCCGGCGGACATGCAGTTCCCAAAGGTTTAGAAAACCTGCCAAACAAATTTACTCATATCATATTCAATTTCAAAGATGGAAGCCATCTGTTTTATAACGACCTTCGCAAGTTCGGCTGGATGAACATTGTGCCTGCGTCGAGTGTTGATGAACAGCTAAACAAAAACTTTGGGCCCGAGCCATTATCACCC
>JABMQE010000039.1 GCA_013203415.1 Candidatus Falkowiibacteriota bacterium
AAAAAAACGCCAAACAAAAAACACCTCTTATCTAAGATGCTTTTCGCCGCCGCCTATCACGCGTTTCTAAACGCAAACCAGTCTCTCGAAACGCGCACTAAGTTGGCTCCCCACCCCGGCCAAATCGAGGTCTTTGGGAAATTCCTAAGGGTTCTGTACTACGCAAAATAACGCAGTCCGGTCGAGGTTATGATAGCATAAATGGGATAAATGGAGCACTATAAAAAGAGAGTGTATTCTGTGTCTCAAACTAACTTATAGCCTAAGAGGTAATAGCTCTCTTTATATTTTGAAATAAAACTGTAGGACGCTGATTCTGGTCATGAGGAAAAATTTCAGTTAAATTATGGGGGAAATATCCACCCAATGCTTTCCAGAATATTTTAAAGTCTCCTTCTTTTTTAAAAATCTTTTCAATTTTTGCCCTAAAATCATCTATACTAGAAGGATTAATTATATAAAATTTTAAACCATATTTTTTAGCACCTTCCAGCAAGATGTCATTGATATGACTATCATTAAAACCATATCCTATAATAACAAACTTCTTAGCACCTTGTTTTATAGCCTCCTTTAAGATATCCAAATACCATTTTAATAATGGTTCTTTCTGTATATATTCCAATTTTTCGCCGCCAATAACCATTTGATTTTCTCCATTTGAAGATAGCCACCCATAAGAACCATGTAATTTAACATAAAGTAAATTGCCAAAACTGCTTATATCTTGAAGAGATTTTACCCCTTCGGTGTCAGGAGTGGTTTTAAAATGTTCCCTTTTAAAATCCCAAATTGGCGTATGAAAAAGACGCGACATTCCTAAAGGTGTATAGTTAAAATGCTGCCTTTCCATAAAAATATCTTGGTTCAGAGTAAATATAAAACCCTGCTCTTGACCCGACCCAGCAAAAAGAGTTAAAAAGTCGCCTTTTAGTCCATAAATATTAAGAGAATTTGGATTATCATTATTAAAATTCCATTTTTTAAGAGTATCATCTAAATCCTTATACGCATCTTCCATAACCTGCTTTACAATCTTCTTTTCCTCATCACCATAACCTTTGTCATTCAAAACAATATTATAGGCCCATTCATAATTAGATACTGAGGACAACAAGTCTCTTAATTTTTGATTATTTTGAATTAAAGGGTGGTTAAAAATTAATGACCACATTTCTGAACCCAAAAGGCCGCCAAAATTTTTCGTGAAGCCTGCTCCGGTGAATAATATTAAATTTTTAACATTTATATCCATTTCATTTATTTTTTTGATCTTCTGAAAGAGGAAAAACAATTTTTTCATATTCAACCCTCATCATCCTGTCCTCTGTCTCAACTAACCTGCTTTCTGGTTTTTTTGGTAAAACACCAGGATTATCTTTTATTAGAAAAATTTCAAAATAAGTCTTTCCCTTTTCACCCGGGACGATTCTTACCTTGAGCTTTCCTTGACGTACGAATTTACGAACAGTCGATGGCTTAACACCAAAATAATAATCAAACTCCCACATTGAATACCAAGAATCTTTATTTTTACAGACCGAAACAGGAATGAGACGTTTCTCTATGGCCTTTTGGCATATTAAACATTTAATCCCATACTTATCATACCAGGTCTCTTGATTCGAAATCGTCTTGTGGCAAATGCAACAAGAATACCCTTCTCCTTCAATATGAAATCCTTTTGGATATTTTCCAAGCTTTTCTTTGCGTCCCTGGTCAGTGATATAAGACTTAAAAAGAAGCTCAGCAAAACCCATTAGATTATTAGCGGCATCAATGGCTTCTTCCCAACTTAGCTTTTTACCATATTTTTTTTCGTAAATATCTTGGAATTCTTTTATCTGTTTATCGGTTAACTGCATTAATATTAACTCTATTAAAGTTCAATTAACTTCGCCACCTCAAAATGCATACCATCTAGTCGTCTAGGATAATGACCTCCCCAATAAAAACCAAACTTGTTGGCAAGGGGAATTAATTCACGCAAACAACCCTTTTCTCCAATATGTGCCGGGATAGTTCCAATCCAATTCGATGGTACGTTGATATCGAATGCGGTACCGAAAGCATGATTACTTAAAACTGTATTACTGCCACGCACCATTCTTGGCACAAAAGAACCGCCCCAATCCAATATCAACTTGATTAAACCCTCCCTCTCCCACGCAGTAAATAAAGCTTGGAGTTGTTTCGCAGCTAACTTATGAAAATAAATGTTACCACTGCTGGGCGCTTCTTTTATTCCTATTAACTGAGGAATGCTTGTTTTTTCTATATTTTCTTTTTGCCAATTGTCAGTAATTCTAATATTATCTTTTGCTAAAATTATATAAGAATATTTACCAAAAATTTTTTGCCTTTCAGTATTAGTAACCAAGGGATTAAAATTTGGCTTAGATGGCATCCAATAATAATCTCGTTTTGGAACAAGCTTGGGCTCCTCCACTACAGGAAAACCTAATTGCATTGCTTTAGCGTAAGTTAACTGGCCCACAATTCCATCAGCTACAAGATTGTATTTTCTTTGAAATGATTTGGTGGCTGATTCGGTGATCGGACCAAAAATTCCATCAGCCGTATCCTTTAAAATCCCTTGACCAATTAAAAAATATTGCCAACGCCTTACTAATGCTCCTTTGCTTTTGAGTTGAAGAACCTTCATATTATTGTTATTAATATTTAAAACTAAATAACTTCTGAATTGTTAATTTTTTAATCCTTAACAACCCTAACCACTACGCCATTAACCATGTAACTATTTAAATCCCCCTCATGCAATACAATAGGTGGTATCTCCAAAGTAGACTCTGATACAAGCCTAATCTCTTTCCTTTTTTCATCTTTATAAAACCTCTTAAAATTCGCCCCCTCATCAATTATTGATAATACATAATCCTTATTATCTGGCTGCTTATCCCGGTCGACTATCACGTAGTCGCCATTCTGGATATTATAACCATTAATATCAGCTTTGTTTAAGGAATCGCCAACTGCCCGAATCGCAAATAAACTATTAGATCTAGCTGTACTACCCAAAGATTTCTTAGAAATCTTCAAGTATCCTTCTATATTCTCGTCAGCCAATTCCAACGCTTCTCCGCAATTAGCCGCACCAAGTATGGGAATATTTAGCAAGTTATCCACAAGAAACGCTCTTGGCTTAGCAACTCTCTGCTTTCTTTTTTCCGAATCAAAATAAATAAGCCCCTTCTTTTTTAGCTGGTTCATGTGATAAATAACAGTTTGGGGATTATTAAAACCCAGTTCTCTCATGATTTTCCTAAAACCCATCTTCGAAATATCCCTTCTCTTAGCCAAATTTAAGATTTTTTCTTGATTTTTGTTCATAAATTTTCATTTTAATAATAAACTAGCCGTTGCGAGCTTACACCCGCAGAGCTCCTTATATTAAAACCGACTTTTCGAGTCACCTCTAGCATATCATAGCCCACTATTAATGTCAAATATTTTATTAACACCAAATATTCTCTTGACACAAAAAACCACCTATGCTAAGCTGTCTAAAGAATCTAATAATTAACTAACCAAAAAAATGCCAAATTATCACGTGGCTAAAAACCGAGACGATAAATCTTGGGAAGTCAAGAGGGCGGGTGCCGAAAGGATTAGCGATAAGGCCGATACGCAAAGTGAAGCCGAAGTTCTAGCTAAACAATTCTGCAGCAATGCTGGTGGTGGCGAGGTTAGAATCCATGGCCTAGATGGAAAAATCAGAGACAGCGACACCGTCTCCCCCGGCAATGATCCTAACCCCCCAAGAGATAGAAAATTCTAATCCCATGAAAAGAAAAAATTCACAAATAGTTCACATAAGACGCCAATGGAATGATTGGAAAATAGGCGGAGTGGAACTTATGAAGATAGAGAATTTACATTGGGATACTATTAGTGGTGGGGTTCACGCCGCGTCTCCCCAACCTTTTATTCACGGATATGTTTGGTGTAATGACATTATTAAAGGCGAGATAGCACATTCTTGTGAACATGGGACAGGGCCCCATAACATAAAAGTTTGTATTGTAAAAAAAGATAATTCTCCAGAAATCTTTAAAAAACTTTTAGAAATTACGGGTCCAAAACCAAAATATAAAAGGGGGAGTGGAAAATATGTAAAAGTTAGATAGCATAAGTGCTCTGCCAAACCATTTACATAATAAAGTCGCCCGGAGTTGATACGAAAATTTTAAAATTGGCGGGTTGTGATGTTAAGGGAATCGACTATCTAAAACTCTAGTCTATGTCCATATTTTTGGAACGCTATCCACCCTCCCCTTGACAGAATTTTTCATTACGCTACAATTACAATATCAAAGCTTACATTTAAATTAACAAAATCACTTAACGAAAAACAATTTTGTGGAGCATTTTTGCGCCGCATAAAAACGTGTTTGAAAAAGTAATGACTTAAGTAACGACCCAAGTAAGGAAAATTTATTAACTTGGGTGTCTAAATCACTTAATGAAGCACGTATTTATGCGGGTTTTTGTTTTTATTATCAATTTAACCTCCTCCCCTGCCCGCACGGGGTAGATTGGATACAAATATATGAAAAACATCAAAATCGTACAGGTACCGATTAATCAACTTAAGCCAGCGCCATACAATCCGCGAAAATGGAGCGAGGACGCCATTGCGCAACTCACAGAAAGCCTAAAACGCTTTGGGGTTGTTGACCCTTTGATCTGTAATTCCGCTAAGGGACGAGAAAACGTAATAATAGGAGGCCATTTTCGCTTAAAATGCGCCAAGGATTTGGGATATAAGGAAATGCCTGTAGTTTATGTTGATATCCCGGACATTAAAAAGGAAAAGGAGCTTAATTTAAGACTAAATAAAAACCTTGGTGAATTTGACTACAATTTATTGGCCGAGTTCGATGAGAATTTTCTGTCTGACATCGGTTTCTCTTCTGAAGAGCTTGATGATATTTTTGAGATAGAAGAGAATCCGGAGGAATTTGATCTAAAGAAAGAGTTGGCAAAACTAAAAATCGAAAAAATTGAAATCAAAAAAGGAGATGTTTGGCAACTCGGAAGACACAAACTGATGTGCGGTGACAGCACTGTTGAATCAGACGTTCTAAAATTAATGGGCAAAGAAAAAGCTGACATGTGCTTCACGGATCCCCCATACATACTAGATTACTTGCGTGGTAAAAAACGACGAGGCAAAGCGACTGAAGGATTTGGATTAAAACGTGACCGTAAATATTTGGAGACTGACGAACTGCCTGACAACTTCACCGAATTATGGATGGCTAATATCACCAAAATCCAGAAGCCCGATTTTTCAATTATTGTCTTTGAAAATCCCAAAAATCTCCGAATTATTTGGAATGCTTTAGAGAAACACTGGAAATATCGTAACACCATCGTTTGGCACCTACCTAATCGTGTCCAGGGATTTGCGGCTAAATATAAATTCTTTAACAAACACGATATTGCGCTTGTGGGAACGAAGGGAATCGTAGAGCTCAACGAAAATCCAGAAACCGATCCGCTGTTGCAAGAAGAGTACGAAAATGCAATTTTTGCTACTTCTGGTAAGCCACATTGGGAGTCGTACAAGAAGGGGAAGAAGATATGCCCAACCGACTTCATCGACTTCAAAGCAGCTGACGAGAAATCTTCTGGTCAAGGAATTATTTTTGGCACCAAACCGATTGAGATTTTAATCCCGTATATAAAAGTGTTAACCAAACGCGATGACTTGATTATTGAACCCTTTGGCGGTAGTGGCAGCACCTTAATCGCAGCTGAAAAAATGAAACGCCGCTGTTATTTATTAGAAAAATGCGCCATCTATGCTGAAGTGATTAAAAATCGCTGGGAGAAGCTTACTGGCAAGAAAGCAGTAAAGATTAAAACATAACCCCCCCAAATGTATGGAAGAGAAAACATCACCCACAATTAAAAACAGGCAAGATAAAAATAAAAAGAACATTATTGAGCAGCTAAGAGCAGTGCCTATTATTGAAATTGTTTGTAAAAAGACTGGGATTGGAAGGTCAACATTTTACCGATGGAAAACTGAAGACCCAAAGTTCGCCGATGAAGTTAATTCTGCCATCGAGCAAGGTGTATCTGTGATTTCTGATTTAGCAGAATCCAAACTTATCTCTGCAATCAAGGACCAGAATATGACCGGGATAATCTTCTGGCTCAAACATCACCACAAAAATTATACAACCAGGGTCGAACTTTCCGGAAAAATAAAAACCGAATGTGAAGACCTCACTCCAGAGCAACAACAGCTTATTATGAAAGCACTTGAGTTAGCTTCAATTAAGGATCCTAAAACACATGAATCAAGAAGCGAACCAAAAACTGATCAATAAGATACTTCAAGACGAAAAATTAAGAAGAAGCCTCTCACAACAGAGCCATTTTTGGTTTTTCCATATCTACTTGAATGACTATGTCAAATATAAAACAGCTGATTTCCAAAAAGAAATCTTTCATTTGACTGAGGACGAGAGCATAAAAAATCTAGTAATAGTTGCGTTCCGAGGCTCCGCAAAATCGACCATCATGACAACTTCATTACCCATCTGGTCAATTATTGGCAAACCGCAGAAAAAGTTCGTACTTATATTGAGCCAAACTCAACCACAAGCCAGAAATCATTTTGCTGATATCAAACGAGAGTTCGAAAATAATGAAATACTTAAAAAAGAACTCGGACCGTTCAGGCAAGAAGATACCTGGAGCTCGAGCTCACTCATCCTGCCTAAATTTGGCGCCAAGATAACTGCCGCTTCTGTTGAACAAAGTATTAGGGGAATGAAATTTGGCCCGTATCGACCACAGCTCATAATATGTGACGACGTTGAAGATATCAACTCCGTAAAAACTCAAGAAAGCAGAGATAAAACTCACAAATGGTTCTTGAGTGAAGTACTCCCGCTCGGCGACAAAGACACCAGAATTATAACAGCAGGAAACCTACTGCACGAAGACGCTCTAATCGTCAGAATTAAAAAAAGCATTAATGATAAACAAATGAAAGGAGTGTTTAAGTCATACCCCATTGCTGACGAACAAGGAAACCCACTGTGGCCAGGAAAACACCAAGATAAAGAAGGGCTTGAAGAAGCAAGGAAAAATGCAGGTAACGAGATAACCTGGCAACGTGAATATCTGCTAACTATCATCCCTGACGAAGGCCAACTGGTGCAACCAGAATGGATAAAATATTATGATGAGTTACCAGATAAAAAACAATTGCGATACGTAGCCACAGGAATAGACCTAGCCGTATCTCTAAAAAACACGGCTAATTATACCGCGATGGTCAGCGCTAATATCTATAATGATGGCGAGAACACCAAGATATACATCCTACCAAATCCGATTAATAAAAAAATGGCGTTCCCTGAGATTACCAAGCAAATCGTTGTGCTCAATAATGCGTTTGGCCAAGGAGCCATTTTTTACGCAGAAAACATAGCAGCCCAGGACTACCTTATCCAAAACATAAAACAGGAGCATGGATATATAAATATACGAGGCGTGAATGTATCCGGGGCTGACAAAAGGATGCGGTTAGGAGCCGCTACAAATCCCATGCAACTGGGTAACATTCTGTTTCCAAAAAAAGGAGCTGAACTCTTAGTCCGGCAACTTTTAGGATTCGGGATGGAAAAAAATGATGACCTGTGCGATGCTTTCTCCCTGATGGTTAATGAAACAATCAAGGAAAATAATAAAGTCCTGCCCGAAATTTTTATTATTTAATTCAAACTCTCACAAGCGTCCCCATCACCATCAGAATCTAACCTATGAATGTCATTATCAACGCCGCCACAAAATTCATAAACCGCCTGGGCTTCATCATGAGTTTTAAAATCTCCGCAATTATATTTATTGCTTAAACAATCATACTCCCCTTGCGGAACCGGGGTTAAATCAAGTTCAGGTGTGATATCTATATCAACATCACAAATACCATCAGCCCAAAGTCCTAACTTATTATTCCTGGCATAATTTTCTGCCTGCTTAAATTCCGTTTGATATTTATAAGGAATATTATAAGTATACTCATGCGCATAGCCGTTCTCAATCATCCACTTATTAAAAAACAGACCATCCTCGCGATAAACATAATAAAGTAACCTTCCATATTTATCACGCTCTGGTTGAGTTAATTCAGATTCTAATTTTACTCGTTGATTAGTTAATAATTCTTTAGCCATATTAGAGGCCTCTTTTCCAAAACACTCTACTGGCTTAGAAGGGTGAACGGTTTCAGGCGTGTCCAATCCAATGAGGCGTACGCTTTCATTAACACCGTTTATGCTTACTGATATAGTGTCCCCGTCAATTACCTTGACTACAAGATAGGTTTCAATAATTGGCTCTGGTGTCTTAGTCGTTGGTTCAGGTGGTTTGCTTTCTTGTTCAGTGTTGGCCAAATCTTGCTGGACTGGGTCAGTCTGAACAGTAGCTTCACCTTGTGGTACGCTAGGATTCTCCTGTCGAACATAATCGTTAGTCAAGTCCACAGAAGAATCACAACCAGACAAAACCAAAACAAACAAAAATATAATTGATATTTTCTTAATCATATTCTTTTATTTACTACCCCGTTGTTTAGCAACAAGCTTTTTCCCGTTAGGTGTGTCTGTTGGAATCATCAATTTGTCTTTGCACTTTGGACACCCCATGTATTTTCCAGACAATCGCCATAATGAATACACAAAACCCGGAATAACTAAAAACAACCACAAAATCAACTCAATTATAACCGACCCCCTTTTAAACTTTTTTGGCTTTCCTATATAGCCACAAGTTGTGCAGATGTGTTCTCCTTGCATAATATAATTTTAAAATTAAAAATTATTTTACTGGCTGGAAAACACAAAAGGCCTTCCAAACCAACTGACGAATCCTTTCGGAGACATCACTATACCCTTTCGGGTATAGACCTATTCTACAAGTGCTGGCCGGAAGGCCATCTCTGTGTAGAATAGGTTTTTCGACCATGCCCTGAAAAATCAGGGGTTAGGTCATCTAAATTGTATAGCTTAATAATAGCTTGAAAAAGGTGAAAAGTAAAGCAAAAGTTACCTACAGTTTGTCTACTTTAAGGGTCTGGACAACCTGGATCGGTCGCGTCATTAATGTAGTTAATAAGCAATAATAAAGGAAATCTATGGAGAAAAAACTACAACATGAGGCAATCCAGGCGGTCCAAACGCCTATTCCAGTGCATTACTGCCTTTATGCCAGAAAAAGCAGTGAATCAGACGAATTACAAGCCCTTTCTATTGATTCCCAGATCAAAGAAATGATAGAAATGGCGCAGGCTGAAAACGTAAAAGTGACCGAAATCAGACGCGAAAGTCATTCTGCCAAGGATTCTGGGCAAAGACCAGTGTTTAATCAGCTATTAATCGATATCCAACAAGGAAAATTCAATGGCATTCTCTGCTGGGCGCCGGATAGATTAAGCCGAAATGCTGGGGATTTAGGTCGAATGGTGGACTTAATGGATCAAGGTAAGCTCAAAGAAATACGAACCCATGGACAAAAATTTACTAATAACCCAAATGAAAAGTTCCTCTTGATGATTCTCGGAAGTCAGGCTAAACTGGAAAATGACCATAAAGGAATAAATGTTAAGAGGGGCCTTAGAGCTAAATGTGAAAGAGGTTGGAGGCCTGGCTGCTCGCCTTTGGGATACCTCCACGACAAATATGCGGATAAAGGCGATAAACGAATATTAATAGATTTGAAAAGAGCCCCTAATATTAAAAACATGATTGAGAAGGTGGCCTA
>JABMQE010000040.1 GCA_013203415.1 Candidatus Falkowiibacteriota bacterium
ATGTTAATTCTAACATGATTATGTTATAATAAAAACACTACCCTATACCTTATTTAAGTTTAACATTATTTTTTATGATCAGTCTTAAGGCCAAAGCCATCACCCAAATCAATGCCCAGGTACTGGTTCGTTTTTTTATTCTTGCCGGCGTTGCCACCCTCCTCCCGTTCTATGTCCACACCCAATGGTTAACCGGCCCAATCATCAATGCCGTCCTTATCCTAACTCTATTTTTGGTCGGCATCCGCGCCGCTCTTATTCTTTGCCTCGTCCCGAGCATGGTCGCCCTTGGTTCCGGCCTTCTTCCTGCTATCCTCGCTCCCATCGTCCCATTTATAATGATGGGTAATGCTCTTCTTGTTCTTGCAGTCGATTGGTTTTATAACAACCTGCTCGATTCCAATCGCGGTTATTTCCTTGGCCTTTTTACAGGCGCCCTCATTAAGTTTCTATTCCTCTACTCGAGCGTTATTATCATCTCCCGCCTTTTGATTAAACAAGAGCTGGCCTTAAAAGTTGCCCAGATAATGAGCTGGCCCCAGCTTGCAACTGCTGTTATCGGCGGCGTCATCGCTTACTTATTTCTTAAAAAACTAAAAAAAATATAAAGATAAGGGTCAAAATGCGAATCTACAAATACATGCGAATGCCGCAAATATTTATTCGTATCGTCCGTAATATTTGTAGATTAGCATTCATTTGTAAATTTGCATTTTAACTATGCCTAACATTCTAGAAAAAATCAAACAAGCAGGATTAGTCGGCCGCGGCGGCGCCGGCTTCCCAGCCCACCTTAAATGGAAAGCTGTTGCCTCTGCCAAATCCAAGAAAAAATACTTAGTCGTCAATTTTTCCGAAGGCGAGCTTGGCTTATTCAAAGACATCCACATCATGCAAAAGTTTCCTGATGTGGTTTTTTCGGGTATCCGCTTAGCTTTGGATTTTATAGGCAGCCGCGATTGTTATTTTAATTATAATAAAGAATATTACAAAAAAACCAAATCCCTAGTCCTTCCCTTAATAAAAAGATACGAAGGTGCTGGCTACCGTTTTTATATTTATGGCGAAGAGCCCTCCTATATCGGCGGCGAAGAAACCGCCCTCCTAAACGCCATCGAGGGCCGTCGCACCGAACCCCGCGCTAAACCTCCTTTCCCAACCACTTCCGGTCTTTTTTCTTGCCCCACCCTAGTCCATAACATAGAAACTCTTTATAACATTGCCCTTGTTGGCCAGCAGAAATTCGAAAACAAACGTTTTTATTGCCTCTCTGGCGGGAAGTCAGAAGGTGTTTACTTTTTACCAGCCGACTGGTCAATCCAAAAAGTTCTAAAACAAACAGAAAACTATCCCGTCTTTAATTTTTTTGTCCAAATAGGCGGCTCTGTTTCCGGCGAAGTTTTGAACTCGAACCAAATAAAAAAAAGAGAGGTCGAAGGTGCCGGCTCTATCGAGGTCTATCCTATAAAAACCAAACCCCGCGACCTGATGCTAAAATGGTTTGATTTCTACGCTTGCGAATCCTGCGGCAAATGCTGTCCTTGCCGGCTGGGAAGCTACAACATCTCAAAAATACTTAAACAAAACAAAAAAATAGATTGGAAAGAAATCATCAATCTTTTAGAATCAATGGAAAAAACTTCTTTCTGTGCTTTAGGTAAGATGACGTACATCCCAGTCGAAAGTTATATTAAAAATGTGTTGAAATTAAAGATTTCGTTGAAACAAATATAAGTCAAAATGCAAATCTACAAATGCACGCGAATGCCGCAAATATGAATAAAGTAATTTATCCAGAACTATCTTACCAAGTCACTGGTTTGCTGTTTAAGGTTCATAATGAGTTAGGCAGATACAGGAATGAAAAACAGTACGCGGACTGCCTGGAAGAAGTATTAAAAGAAAACAAAATTTTTTATAAGCGTGAAAAGGCTCTAAAAAGATCATTTACTGGAGAGAAAAATAATCGCAATATACCAGACTTTATTATAGAAGACAAAATTATTATCGACGCCAAAGCAAAAAGATTAATTACCAAAGATGATTATTTTCAAATGAAAAGGTACTTAGTCTCCTGCGGTAAGAAACTCGGTATAATCGTTAATTTCCGTCAAAAATATTTAACTCCCCGACGCGTCATAAATTCCGAAATAAAAAATTTGTAGATTTGCATTCATTTGTAGATTTGCATTTTGACTATTCATTCCTAGATTTGGATTATGTTTATCTATATCGACAACAAAAAATATCAATGCAGTCCCACAGAATCTGTCCTCCAAGTTGCCCTCCGCAACAATATTATGATACCCCATCTTTGCTATCACGAGGATTTGCCAATCGATTCTAATTGCCGCGCCTGCCTTGTTGAAGCTGATGGCAGTGTTGCCACGTCTTGCGATTTCAAAGTCGAACCCAATCTAAAAGTAAAAACCTCTACCCCCGAAGTTAAACGTCTTGTAAAAACCAATCTCGAGCTTCTTTTTGCCGGCCATAAAGAAAATTGTCCAAAATGCCAAAAAGGATATCATTGCCGGGTTGGAGTGGCTATCAGAAAGTTCAAACTAAACCCCAAAAAATATTCCCGTCCTCCTGTGCCAAGGCCAGTCCACAAAATGGCAGCTGCGGCCGAAATTGATCCAAACCTTTGCATCGCCTGCAACAAGTGCGTAGAAATGTGCGAAAAAATCGGCATTAATTTTCTAAAACTGGATGGCAAAGCTGCCCAAACCAGCGTCAATTATAACCATGACAAAAAAACCGACTGCATCTACTGCGGCCAGTGCACTGTCCATTGTCCGGTTGGTTCGGCTCGCGAACAATCCCATCTCGAACAAGTTGAAAAAGCTCTAAAAAATAAGAATAAAATTACCATTGCCCAGTGCGCTCCTTCTATTCGATGCAGTATTGGCGAAGAATTCGGCTTGCCTCCCGGCACCAATCTCGAGGGTCAAATCAACACTGCCCTTCGCCAACTCAAGTTCGACAAAGTTTTCGACGTCAACATGGGCGCCGACATCACTACTTATGTCGAAGCCCAGGAGCTCGCTCACCGCCTTAAAATAGATGCCAAATATGGACGTCAACCGCTTAGAAAAAGCGGGTCTATCCACCGAAGCCCCGCCGGGCGGGGCGTAGGTGGGCCCATGTTCACTTCCTGCTGTCCCGGCTGGGTCAAATTCGTCGAGTTTTATCATCCAAAAATAATAAAAAACTTAACCACTGCCCGCTCGCCCCAGATTCATTCTGGCGGCGCCTACAAAACTTGGTGGGCTAAAAAACAGGGGATAGACCCGCGTAAAATTATTACTGTCTCTATCATGCCCTGCACTTCCAAAAAATACGAAGCCCGCCACAAAAAACTCAAGGTTAATGGAATGTATCCCGTCGACTATGTTCTAACCACCCGCGAGTTCTATATTCTCCTCGAAAAAAATAAAATCGATTTGCCAAACCTCAAAAAAAGCCAAGTCGACCGCGAAGGAACTTTTTCTGGCGCTGCTGCAATTTATGGCGCCAGCGGTGGCGTTATGGAATCTGCTCTCCGTTCTGCTTACCACTTTATTGCGGGTAAAGAACTTCCCCAAATAGAATATAAACAAGTCCGGGGGATGGAAAAGATAAAAACCGCCAATATCAAATTCGGCTCCAAACAACTCAAAGTCGCTGTCGCTGCCACTGCTAAGGCTGCTGAAAGTATTATCCAAGAACTCAAAAAAAATCCCGCTTCTTATGATTATGTCGAAGTCATGGCCTGTCCTGGCGGCTGTATTGGCGGCGGGGGGCAGCCCATTCCCTCAACCGAGGCAATTATCGCCAAGAGAATAGCCGGCCTCTACCAAATCGATTCCAAAATGAAACTTCGCCGCGCCCACCAAAACCCGATTGTTAAAGAATTTATGGAAGAATATATCCCATCTCTTCCAAAAGAAAAACAAGTTGCCCTTCTCCACACTCATTACACAAAAAAACAGAAGTTCGAATAAAAATAAATTGATTTAGCTTGTATTACATTACTTTAAGTTAAATTAAATTAATTCAAAAAGTCATGACCAGTATCATGACTTTTTGAATTAATTTAGTTGATTTGTCACCCATTAAAATTGAGCATCTTTTTTATTTTTATTTCTACTTGGGGACTTTTCATGACACCGTTCTTGAGACGTTTTAGGATATCCGACTCTATGTAACCGGGCATTTTCAACTTTCCCTTGCTTAGTTTGTCCACCAGAGTATCTACGTCTTTTTCGATTACAATATTACAGTCAAAAAGAGTTAATTTTTTTAGAACCACACACTCTTCATCCTTCACATCTACGAACGTTTCTTTTGGCGAAGAAAGGCATTTCATCTTTCTATCTATTCTTTCATAAACTTTTGTATCAAATGTCACAGCGCAAACTAAAATTAAAAATTCATCTTTTAAAGGAGTATGATTCAAAGTCACGAAGTAGTGAGGTGTATCTACATTAAAAGATTCTTCGGTAAAATAAAAAATCGATCCTTCCCGGATCGTAGATTTAATCTGGATTTCTGGGGGGATATCCATAATACTAACTTTATCAAACCCAACAGTTTGCTATCTTGTAATTCTCCTCAAACAGTTCCTTGCTGGTTCTTAGTTGTTCTTGAGGTTCGTTGAAGATGTTTTCTCCTGGTATTTTACCAGAGGGATTAGAAAAAAAATCACTATAACTTATTGGTCCTCTAGTAATAGTTCGCGCCTCCAGAGCTCTCTTAAACTTTTTCCATTCAGGGAATTCATGCGATATTTTAACGAGTTGTGATGCTTTATAAGACCCGTACTTCTCGTAAATTTTATCAAGAGTTTCAATATCTGTCTCAGAGAAAACATCAGTATCGGATTCCTTGATAGAGCTAATCTTATGGCCAGGTTCCTGCTTTAAATACTCGCTCAAGTATTTTTCTTCGCCATCCCCGTCATCACCCAAAAAATTAAAACTAGTAAGGTCTTTCACCGAGGAAGCTACTGGACCATACGGCATAGCAAAATAAATATCATTTACTATCGGTCGCCCATATTTCCTCAAATGATACCTGTCAGCAAGCCAGATCAATTTTATGACCTTTAGTTTATCTATTTTACCACCCTCCTTTCTTGCTAAAAAGTTTATAGCTTGGGTGGCTTTTTTGTGGTCGAATTCTTTTAGTGTTTTCATCCTACAATTATTATAACACAATTAAATATAGAAGTAATGGTTAATTATACACAATCAAACAAAAATGTCAATATTAATCCCTCATAAAAATTGACAAACAATTTTCAAAAATGTATCATAATGAAACCACTCATCCTGTCCGCACCTTCACTTCTCACCCCCAGCATCCATGGCAAAGGAGGTAGATCATGGAACAAGCCGCTGACTTTCGGGCAAACGAAGAACATCTCTATCGTCTAACCCAAATGCTTTATAGCATCGGGTCATACGACAAGCTAAGCAGTATGTTTTCCGATTTCCTCGGTCGGCCGGCAACAGTAGTCTGGCGCCTCTTCCGGCATCTGGTTCGTTATGCCAGTCCTGGAAGAAGATGGTGCTTTAATCCCCAAATCGAAATCGTGGAGTATAAAACCTCCCCCTGTTCCTTCGAAGAGTTTGCCACTCTCATGTTCCACGAAGCAACTCACGGCGTTTGCGAGCTTCTCTCTCCAAACGAAGAAGAGCGCTATAAGCTCTTTGCCAGAAGCGTGGAAGAAGACGAAGAACACTTTTGCTGGCAGGTTTCAAAAACTGTCTGCGAAAGATTGGGCATCGAGTATCAAGAAGCAGTTGCCGCCAGGTGTCATCATTTTCACCTGTCGGTAAAGAACGGAGATTATCATGAAGTTACAAGGCTTGTGCGAGAGATCGGGGCAGGCGGTTTCTAGCTTCGCCCAGCAGCGCGCTATTATATAGCCCATAGAGTTTCACACTCTATGGGCTATTCTCTTTCTAAAGAAATTTGCATAACAAACTCACCTTCCCGGATCCCTTGCTTTATTTCCTCTGGCCCGACACAACCATCTCCTAATTTTCCAAGCATCTCCCCTGTTAATTCCAAACTCGCTAATTTTGGCTGAACCTTATCAATCTCTATCGGATAAAATTGATATGCTTCTCTTAAAACCCCGTCTTCCATCCAAAGCTTTACTCCCAAAGCCAAACCCTGCATCGTCGCTTGTGAAAAATATTGATCAAAAATAAAATTTCCCAAACTATAAACAATTACTCCCTCGTTATAAATCTCGACTGTCTGAACCACATGCGGGTGAGACCCCACAACCAAGTCGGCTCCAGCATCAATAAAAACATGCGCTTCTTCTTTTTGCGTTCGTGATGCTTGCCCCTGATACTCAATTCCCCAATGCGGATAAACAATTAAAAAGTCCACCTCATGGCGAACATTCTTAATCTCGTTCTCAATCTTTTCTGTCTCCCGCCTGCTCATGCCATTATATCCAACAAACCCAATTTTTATTTCATCATATTCAATAATCGTCGTTAACTTATCTGCATCATTCTCTCTATCTCCAAAATAATTAATTCCTTCTTCTGTTAAATATTCCTTGGTTTGTTCTAATCCGCTTGTCCCAAAATCACGCGTATGATTATTCGCCAAGCTTAAAACATTAAATCGTTTTCCAAGCTCCTCTATATATTCGGGCGAAAAAGTAAATCGCGTTCCATTAGTATAAACTGCGCTCGAATCATAGCGGGTAATCGGTCCTTCAAGATTTCCTACCCTTAAATCAAAATAACTTAAAAATGCATCAATTTTTATAAAAGGATAATCATACTTGCCATCTTTTTTCGTCTGCCTGTAAACATCCCTGTCCAGCATCATATCTCCAACAAACACCATCTCTATTTTTTGAACGTCTGGTTTCATAATCACTTCTGCCACCGTGCCAATGCTTGACGAAGTACCATTCAAAATCAAAAAAAATTCAATTATCGCTATAGCAATTTTCATACTTGTATTCTATCTTAATTTTACTTCCAAATCAACCAAAAACACCCCGCCTCCCCTCCTTGTCATTGCGAGGACCCTGGCCGCAGCCAGGGGACGTGGCAATCCCGGGGATTTATTATAGACATTTTCAAAAGCAAAAGCCTCTTCCTATATGCGGGAAGAGGCTTTTATATCATTTCAGATTTTAAATTATTCAACCAAATGTTTGCCTCCAAATTTCTTCCCCCAATGCTCGCCTCGCCAACCGGCGGGCATTCCCTTTTTCATTCCTCCAAAATCCGTCCCTTCTTTTAGCTCCCCAACTTTCTCATATTCACCTGCCTCCATAAGCGCATGAATCTCTGCCATTTTCTCAAATGTCTCTTGGTTAATCGTTTCCTCAAACTTATCAACTTTTTCCTGCATTACCTCAAGCTTTGCAAGCATCAATAATTCCCATGCCTCGTAATCATTGTTTGCAAAAATTTCCTGCATCTCATCCTTTTTTTCCATCATTACTTCTTTTTTCTCTGCCCATTCCCCGCTGCTTTTTCCCTTAAAATGATTAAAACCCTCACCAGCATAAGCAACTGTAATGGCTCCGGCTAAAATAATAAGCCCAGCCAAACCGCCAAAAATAATTTTCTTGTTCATAATTTAAGATTAATAATTTTATCTGCTTTTATTGTATCATTTTTTCGTCAAATATTCAAATTTTTCCTATTTTTTTGGCTCCCAATCCTTAATCAAAATCTCATGCTTGCGTCCCCCAAAAATCAAAACAACTTTCTGTCTTTCTTTCCACTTAAATTTTTTCATCAAACTCTTCGGCAGAGTAACAGCATAACTATGAGTAGAAACCCTTCTAATTTTCCGAATGAATTTTTGCATTGGCATATTTTTTATAAATTAATCCCGTAATTACGCCCGTAATTACGTCCGTAATTACGTCGGGCTTTTAATCCTCAATTTTATTATAGCATGGATTTTTAAAAAAAGGGAGCGCATTGGTTTAGTGGATTTTTTGGAACGGGGTTTGATTTTTGTTTCTTTCCCGCCTGCCGGAGAGGCAGGAAAAACCATGCCAATGCAAAGCCGATGATGATGAGGAGGATGAGGGTGATTATTGTTGCTGGCATAAAATTTATTTTATATGCAGAGGAAAATTAAAGAGGAGGATGCCCGAATCCCGAAACACCTTATTTCTTTTTCTTGAAGAAACTTTGTATGTCACTATTTACCGTACTTCCTTTGTAGTACACATCTTGGTCTAGATTGTTGTTTGTAATGTAAGATTTATTTGATGGTTTTTTAGTGGCGTAATGAATGAATATGCCCCACTTGGATTCAATTTCTTTTATCTTCTTTTTCGCGATATCATCTACGCCCTCAATTGTAATATTTTTATTATCTACACCTAAGACGCCGATTGCTGATATGATTGCCATCTTTCCATATTTCATACTTGCACCAAATTTGTGTTTCGGGGAACTTTTCTCTAGAGCCTGTATATTTTTTAATAATTTGTAAGAAAAAAACATCTTTTTAAAATCTCCTGTTTTTTTCATTATTTTTTTGAATCTATCTTCTCCGAACATTGCGTCTGCTCCACTCCTTCTTGCGTTTGATGCATCGCCTTGCCATGCTAAATACGCTTTCAGGAGATCATATCTATCTATAATTAGGTTTTTATCTATGTATTTTTCCTTGATTCCATTGAAAAATTCACCTTTCTTTCTTTCATAGAAGTGACCGAAGGTGTCAAATATTTTTTCCTCTATTGATAATTGTATTTTATCATTAGAGCGCCTATCAGCCTCCTTAACTTTGGTTTGTTGGTTTGTTGGTTAGTTGCGTTTGATATTTGTTCAATAAAATCAATATTACGTTCTGTCTTACCAGTTAAGATTATTACCTTGAGCATGACCTCTTTGCCTTTGAAAATTGTAAAGTCTTGCCCGTTTTGTTTTTCATAAATTTCACTTAAGACGTACGTGGTCTGTCCGCCATTTATAATTTGAGGATTTAGCATTATAACTTGACCTAAATTTTTTGTGCCTGTGCTTTCAGTTATTTCAAATGAATCAGCAATTATTGTTATACCATTGTTGTAAATAGCAAAATCATTTGTATTATTATCAGCAATGCTCTCCATTATTTTTCGATTTACTTTATTATTCGACAACGATAAATAATTCCTTGGATTATATTTTAGGATAGAATTCTTGTATTTAGACATGATTCGTCCAATTTCTTTTGTGGGAACAAAAATGACTCTAATTGGGAAGTCGCCGAGATTTGTCGATATTCTTTGCTTCAATGTTGATTGCTCCTTATTAGCAAGGTCTATGGCTATCTTTATTTCTTTTGGGTCATAATATACTCCAGAACACAGAGGAAATAGTAATTCTTTATAAGTCCTGTTAAAATCGAACACTTCGTAGCTGCTATTATCGATTATTTTTTTTATCTGTTCGTCTGTATAATTCTGCAGATTTCCTAATATTATGACAATATATTCATAATATGCTTGGTCGCTAATTTTTGACCATTCATTTTGGAATTTTTTTATTTTTGAAGAAAAAGAATTACCTCTACCATCTTCTTTTTCACCTTCCAAAATTCTCTTTATTTCCATTTTAACAAGATCGTTGGCGGTTATCTTATTTTTTTCAAAATTGTTTTTAGTGGTTCCGAATTTTGACTGGATGAAGAATATTTTTTTGTTTTCACTATCAATGTAATAGGCATCAACACCTCCATCTTGCGAGCCGTCAGTAATATATTTGTGTCTTTCAGAAAAATTAGTCATTCCGCATTTAACCTTTAGAAAAAGATGTATAAAAGCTTTGGATCTTGCTTGATTTAATTTTTCTATATTCTTTTTATTTGGTTTGTACGAAACAAAACTATCCGGTGCCTCACCGCATATTTTATCGAGAGTATTTAAAAGTGTTCGGTATTGCATATTTTTTTTGAGTATTTTAAAATAGTCCCGCCCTTAGGTAAGACACCTTATTTTTCCCTCCTCAAATAGTTAAAAAGCAAAATCAGATTTTTTTAAGAACTGGGCGAAGCCCAAAAAAGGAAAACACGTATTTCACATAACATATCCGTATATGAGAAGTTTGCCGAACACCTTATAAAAATATATTATTTGTGAGGCAAATTTGGGTGAAAGAAATAGTGCGACCTTTTAAAATATATAAAGCACTATTTCTTGAACCTCATATACGGTGTTGTACGGTGTGCCACATAAATTTTTTATTTATCAAATATAGAGAATAGTTTTTTTTGATTTTTAATATTCGGCGGAGACCATTTTTTTTTGATCAAATTAGTTATATTAATAACGGCCCCATGTTTATAAAATACGTCATAGAATTTTCTTGCGTTTTTCCCCCAGTAAATCATTGCGCAAGCCATTGGCGCTCCTTTTCCATTTGATTCCCCATTGATTAAAAATTTTAATCTTGTGTCATCTAAAAAGCAAATGCTGTTGGCCCTACCAAAGATATATTCTTTCCAATGTCTCGTGTTAGTCGCTACAGGAACTAGAGCAATTACTTCGCTTTTATATAGCCGATTTGCCTCGCAACATCTTTCTATCCAATCCTTAATAGTTGTTTTGTTCTTTTTATTAATTCCATAAGGAGGATTGACATATATGGTTGTAAAATTCCATGACTCTTTAAGACCATTAAAGGTTGGTAAACAGTATTCTGTCTTTGCCCTTGCTATGGAATATTTATTTGAACATGGATCTAGGTCAATTCTTCCACCAAAAAAACATTTAACTGCATCTACGTATTTTTTTGGAGTGCACCAATCTTGACTTTTAGTATTTACATTTCTTCCGGCTGACATATTTTTATTTAAATTTAAACCAACTTTTTGAAGAAAGTATGTTTAATTCTTCTTTTAATTGGGCAAGCGAATTAGTTTTTGGCGTTATTATGTTAAACCATTTTTCAATCTTTTTAATATTAACGGAAAAGTATTTTTGCAATGATTGATCTGCGAGGTAGTCCATTTGGACTTTGGTGAATTGATTTTTCTTTTTATGTTTTGAATAGCTAGCAGTAAATGCCCTTTTGATAGAAGAATACTCTTTATTGGGACTTAGTATTAACTTTTCAATAAATTCTGATATACCTTGGTCGGTTAAAAAGACAAGCCAATCATAGGCATGTGACAAGACTACCAATTCTTTGTTAGGATTTTCAGATGTAAACCAATTACCATGGTTGCTTACAACACCAACAGTTAAAATGAAGTTTTTTAATAAATTAGGATTATTGGAGCTAATAATTTCTTTTAGTAAATATTCATATGGTCTTAAATAGAATTGACCGCTTCCTTTTGGAAGTATACCATAAAGCTTTCCATCCCTATGCCTAATTTTTTGTAATGATGATACTGCATTAGCCACATAAGCACCTTGCTTCGCTTTTTCTATAGTTTGGGGTCCCTTTTTGTTTCCTTCCTCTACCCCAACTCTTTTACATTCTACTATAGCATAAGGTCTATCATGTTGTTCGGCTATAGTTATTATTGCTTGGCCATTTTTCACGCTATCAAGAAAGGCTACAATATTAAAGTTATTCTTAATCCCCAATACGCAAGAATTTCTAAGAATTTTGTCAGAAGACAGAAGAGTTTGGTTTTTCAATTTATAACTGTTCAAAGCAGATTCTAGTTTCTCACTATTTTTCAAAAGTTTATTTGAAGTAATGGGTAATTCACATGCTTTCAGTTTGATTTTGAAAGTGTTTTTAACAGGGTGCAAAGAATATTCAACATTATGTGTTATTTCAATATTACCAAATTCCTCAAGTCTTTTTTCGATGGATGTTGAGTATTCAAATCCCCAAGTTTTAAGCAGATAGTAGGAAATAATTTCTACAATTGTACCCAAAGCACGTCCAGATGCTTTTTTCGCATCTTTTGTGTAATGAAAAACATTTTTCGCTAAAGCATTTTGTAATTTATCAACTGATTGGTAACTCATAATAAAAAAAGTATTTAATTAAGTATTTTTTAAAAAAAATTGTGTGGCATTTCGTATAACTGGTTATTATATGAATAATTTTGTTAAATCTTACTTTGATTATACGCCTCCCACCCCAAAAAATCAACCCAGCTCCAATTTTTCAAACTGGAGCTGGGCAAGACCCCCAGCAACCCCGCTCCTCAAAAAAAACAAGGCCATCATAAGGCCTATTTTTGAAAATTAACTTCGTAATTACGCCCGTAATTACGTGAAGTTTTTAATCCTCAACTTTCTTGGTATTAAAAAACTGAAAATAAGAATTTCTATATTTTCAGTTTAGCGCTAAACTGAAAATAAGTCAAATTATATTTTCAATTACCACGCTAACCTCTCATCCTTTAAACTCCCCCACTTCAAAAAATAAACCCCAGTTGTCTTAAGCCGGCCAGGCCTTGGATATCTACTGTTTTTACTTCCAAATCAGGAATCTCCCTGCTCATCTCTTTTACTTTTTCATCATACCCACAGATTTATTAAGTATTTTCTAAAAATTTAACACTGTGGATAAACTATTGACTTTTTTTTCAGATATAGTATACTTATAAACGTAGGCCCTCGTGCCTGCCGGATTTTGATCAAAACCTGCTCCTAAAAAAGGCAGGTTTTTGAGTTTATTACCTTTTAAGGCCTAAATCTATCCATATTTAAGCGATATTCAAAATCCTCAACAAACAGCAATCTTTCAATAATGCCCTCTTTTCTACCATCAATAATCTCCCGTCCAACATGCGCTCTGGCAACAAAAACATAAATTGACTTGTTAAAATTGTCTTTTAAATATCGCAGGGCATATGCTAAATCACCATCACCTGAAAATAATAGAATATTATCATATTTATCTTGCAAACGAATAAGGTCAACAGCGATTTCAACATCAAGGTCGCTTTTTTTATCAAAACCTTTCGGATTACTAGAATCACGGATATACTTAACCCGCTTAGTAACAACCTCAAAACGATTCATTTTGGCCCGAAGAAGAATCTGTTCTGACCACGGAATAAGAGACTGCGAACTATTTTCTGGACCATAATCTGAACCATAATAAAAACGACGTAATTGAGCATCACCCATGGTAAAATGTCGAACTAACTTTCCTAATTCCTGAATTCCAACTTTCCATCTTAAACTTTCTTTCCATTTATCAACATTACCAAAATCAACCGCCACTATCGTTCGATTTAGCCTAGTTTGAAATGAATCTAAAAATGTTGTAATTTCGGTTTTATTTATTGCAATCTTTTTAAATTTTTAAAAATTTCCCCCTCCAACCCCTTCCATCAAAATACCCATCCATCACCTCAATTCCTTCATTTTACTCCTCCTTCCCAAAAAAAAACAAGGCCATCACAAGCCCTATTTTTCCAAATTAATCTCGTAATTACGAACGTAATTACGTCCGTAATTACGTCGAGTTTTTAAATTCATTAATAAATAAATGGGATATATCTTTTAGTCCTCCCACGCTTAGCGTGAGCTCGACGAGTCGCGCTGAGCTCGATAGTGGAGGACGCCTGCCCCGTCGAACTTGTCCTGTCGAATGACTGGGATGACGGGGTTAGAACTTTTTTCGTCACTAATTTCGAAATTATAATCCCGACTTAAACAAATACTCGAGTGCGGGCCTTATACGTGTTATTGGTTTACAACCACATTCCATACCTCCACGAGAAGCGTCTTTACTTTCCTTTGTTCTTTCAACAACCCAATTTATGCCATGTTCTTTAACATCTGCAGATATTTCCAAACCCCCAACAAATATTTGTATCATTGTAGCCCTTGGAAGTTTATAAGGATTATCTAATTCCACATAAGGCATTTTATTAACATCTCCTGTTTTTTCCGATCCGAAAAGAGGGCTAGTAACCAGAAGATAAGTATGTTCCGGGGTTTTTAAAAATAAATAATTAGAATTTCTACCATAATCCATAATTATTCCCGTTTCATCAGCTACTTCTTCGATAGGGGTAAGTTTCCGATAACTTCTATCATCGATATTTTCATAAGATATTTCAATCAGTCTTTTATCGCCAGCTTCTATTTCATAATCTTCATCAATAGTTACTCTGTCCAAGAGATGAAGTAACTGTCTCTTAAGATCTCCTTCCCATTCAGAAATTAATTTTCTATATTCTTCAGTATACTCTAAGGCTGTACGGAATTTACTATCAAGTATTGGTTCACCTAAAAAGGATTTCATATCAGACGAAAAGAGAAGATTTTTTTCATTAAACTCTTCTATTTGTTTTTCTTTTCTTTCAATAAATTCTTCGTCTATTTCAGGGGCATCCGATTCAATTTCAGCTCCTCCACTTGGAACTCCTTTGTCTCTCATATAAGTTTTCTCCTTTCTTCTTATTTTTGTAAGATTAAATTATTTCTATATTTACGGTAACATGAATTAATAAAAAAGTGAACCCCGCATAGTAAACAAAAAACACCTCCCCGTAAAAGGGGAGATGTTCTTATGGGTCGAGCTGAGCTCGACGAGTCGAGCTGAGCTCGATAGTGGAGGACGCCTGCCCTGTAGTATTACAGGGTTAGAACTTTTTATTTTAAAAAGACAGAGACCGTTCAGGATAATACATATTCCAAAGCTTAAGTTCGAGCTTTAGTTCTTTAATGTTTTTAAGCATAGTAATACACATATTTTAGGATAACATGGTTATCCTAAAAAACCGCCATGTGTGTGCACGTTACCATTTTCGCTTGACAAAATATAATTATTAGTATATAATAAAAAATTATAAGGGGGGTATGATTTTTCACAATTCAAAAGGAGGTTCCCTATGTCTGGTGCATCGATTGTTATCAATTTCGGGGTCAGTTTGTGGGCAAAGTGGCATTCGCCCACCGAAGAAAGGAAAATGTCTATTCCACTGACTGGAGAGTTTAAGCAAATTCCCGAAAGAATGAGAGAGAGATATCTAGAACCAGGAGACATTTTGCCTTTGCGCATAAAAGTCAGAAGCTTCACTGACCTCACTATGCGAGACGAAGATGCTGAATTTCCTGCGGTTGAGCTTCGACTTAAGAGGGTTGAAGACCTGGAATATATTTTCCTGATATGGATATCCGGGAGAAAAGAATGGGTGGCAGTGTACCATCGTAGCTTCTGGCCGGAAGGTTCACACGGGGCTGATGCGAGTGAGGAGGGGCCTTTTGCTCTAGATCAGTATTGTCGACAGAGGCTGATACAGGCCTTTGGGTTGACTCCGAAATGTGTCGATCTCAATGCAGTGGAGCGACTCTCCCCCGATGATCTTAGAGGTATGGGGAATTAGTAGGAGACCTTTCCTATCCACCATATCAACTGCTGGACAGGAAAGGTAGACTATCTTTCGCGTTTCACCGGGGCAGAGTGTGTTCTACATTCTGCCCTTTTTCTTTTATAAAAAAACATCACCCCGCACACGGGGTGATGTTTTTTCCTGGGGCTACGAACAATTTCCTAGACCCAGGTCCTTGTTGGAGTTATCTTATAACCATACTATCAAACAGGACTCTAGTAGAAGAAGCTAGTAAAAGGCTAAAGGAAATAATAAACAATTAAATTAATCGCTGATTCAGTAACTTTCTTAGTATGAGGAGGCAAATAAGACAAAAATAAAGGGCGCCGGTTCTTGTCAGAATCAGCGCCCTTGAAAGAACTACTCGACCGAAGGAACAGCAGATTTCTAATCCAATATTTCGCAATAAAGCTTTGCCTCGTTTCTCAAAAGAAACGACGGTAAGAAGATCCGATTCCAACGGTCACGATTTCCTTGCTCCTGGAAAATTTGCTCCAGGATTCGGTTCCATCTTTGAACATCTCCCTTTGTTGCTTCAAGTTGGGTCGAAGTTTTAAGCCGTGCTTCTGCAATAATCTCTTGGATAGAGACTGGGGTCGGCCTCGGAACCAGACGGAACCCTGAAAGCAGTTCGTCGGCTTCGGTAAGGTGGCTGGGAATGCTTGTTCGCACGCTTTTTGCCTCTTTGTCAGGCTCAAAAGCGTTAAAAGCGGCTAATTGAACTATCCGATATGCTTCCTCGGCGGTAAGGCTAAGAGGGAGACCCAGCTCCTTTATAACTTCCTTGGCCTCACCAGAAGCATAACAGCCTCGGCACTCGATAATCTCCAAAAGCATGTTATCCGGGTAAACTACTAACCCCTTAAGAACCCGCCCCATAGTTCGAAGAGAATGAACCACCACACAGAAAAGATCAGGCCAAGCAACTCTTTCAACACAGGACTGCTCAATCGCCCTTTCTTCCCATGTTTTGATATTCTCCATGATCATCATGAGGTACGCCCTAGCCATTCTTGCCATGCCTTCCACCTGCTCGGTAGAAATTGTATTTTTCTTGTTAGGCATGGCCGAAGAACCCTTTTGCTTCTTGCCAAACGGCTCTTGGTAAATCGGCCGCCCACTTCTAGCCCCCAAACGAATGGCGGTGGCGATCTTATCAAGAGTGAGTACGAGTTGACAAAGGGCCTGGGCAATCGGAGCATAGAGTTCCCTAGGTATAATTTGGGTTGCGCCATAGTATGGCTCAAAGCCCAAAATTCCAAGGGCCTCTTTTTCAATTACTGGATCCATGCTTCCATAATTACCGATTGCGCCAGAAAGCTTGGAATACCTTAGTCCGTCTTCGCTCCGCTGAAGATTATCAGCGCTCGCCCTAATATCTCGAAGCCAAGTAAGGCATCGCTTGCCAAATGTTTGGAGCTCTGCCTCCTGGCCATGAGTTCGTCCGTTCATGATAGTGTAACGATATCTCGAAGCCATATCTTGCAGGATCACCTCCAACTCATTGTAATGACTTTTTACCAATACACTGGACTCGCGCAACATTTTCGCAAATGCCGGCTCTTCAGTGTCGTAAGAAGTCATTTTTTCGTGAAGATGAACCTGAAGACGAGGCGGCAAAAAGCGCGATCGCTCCTCAAGAAAAGCATTGAGATCGTGCCTGATTTCTTGGTCTCTTTGTAACCACCAACCCAGATCTATTGGGTTAGTGGCCAGAATTCTTGCGAATTCCTTATTAACCTCATCAGGCACTCTACCCAAGTTTGCTCTTGCTCGAACCACTGCCAGCTCGGTCTGTTGCCAGAGATTTAACTTGTGACTATCAGACCAAATTTCCGCAATCGCTTCATCTTGATATCTTTCGATCATCTTGACTCCTCCTCGTGAAGGTGTGATTTGTATTGTTGCGATATCAAAGATATATATTAATTATCCAAACAGGATTTTAGGTGTAAAAGGGTCAAAAAAATGTAAAAAGCTGTATTGATTCGCTGATTTGTTAATGAAGATTCACAATGTTTTTGATTCTAACAGTTTTTTCGGAGTTTAGCAAACACCCCAGTTAAAATCCCGTTAGGGGTCCAACTTAAAAAACGCTAATGTTAGCGTTTTTTAAGTATGGGGTGGCTTAGTGGAGGACATTAGAACTTTTTTTAGAGGTAGATTGGGATATGGCCTCACATAAGAA
>JABMQE010000041.1 GCA_013203415.1 Candidatus Falkowiibacteriota bacterium
AATACTCTTCGTTGTAAAGCGCAGGGTTTGTTTTGTTTTTTTGGACTATTACTGAATATATCCCAATATCATCTACCAACGAATCAATAATATCAAACACTTGGTTTCTCACAATCTGCCTATCTTCTGTCGCGTGGAAAAATTCTTGATCAGCTCCTTCGCCTAAAAGATGGTACCGTAAACCTAATAATTTTTCTCTCTCCCTGACCGGACTAAAAGTACATAAACAAGACAAAGTAAAATATTTAGTGCCTTTTGGGCTAAAATCAAGATTTCCTGATTCATCAACGAATAAATACAAAATTTTTTCGTTATTTTCATTATTTATCATGCTTCTATTCCCACCTCCCCGCTCATCAACTTCGGCAAAAGCAAATCGCGGAGAGATGCTAATTTTTTATTCTCTTTATAATTTTTAAATTTGTAATCCTCGATAACACCAATCTCTTTTTCAAATTGTTTAGCTAACTCTCTATCTGGAATTTGCACTTGCAGTTTATTTAATTCAGTAATGGTTATTTGCGGCTGAGCCGAGCCAGTAACAGTAGATCTGACATTAGATTTTTCCAAAACATAAAGCAAATAATTTATGCCAACGCTCTGCTGTTTTTTTATCCTCAACACCAAAGAGTTGTGCGTGACAAAACTTTTCGGCTCGGTTTTAAAAATGTTTCCTGAATACGCACCTCGGCAACCGACGATTATTTGTGGTTCATTATAAAGATATTTGTCAGAATATCCAATAATTCCATTGCCGCCATAAACCGGGAACCCTTGTTTTTTGAAATTTTTTGTAGGTAAGTCTTTGCCATAAACAATGTCACAAGTCGACTCCAAATTTGCCGTCTTCTCCCACCCCTTCGACTTTTGACTCGTCCCAAACCACTCCTTAAAAATCGCCTGAGCCATTTGTTCTAAGGTTTGGTTAATTTTGTTGTTGAGTTCTATTTTGTCGTCAAAGGCGGAGAGGATGGAGGCGATGCGGTGTTGGTCAGTGTATTCCGGAATTATAATTTCAGCATCGGCAATAACATTAATATTAACTGCAGGATAAGCCGAGCCCATCGTATTCGCTGTCAAATAATCACTAAATTGTTGCCTGGTTACGAAATAATACAAAAATCTAGGGTCCATTTTCTTGTACTTCGGGGTTAATACTGCAAAACCAGTTGATACAACTAAATTGTCCTTTGGGTCTTTTACAAAATAGAAAGATCTCCTGTTTGGTCGAACAGTTGAAAGTATTGTATCACCGTCAGAAACTAAACGCTTCGCTCTGCCAGGGGCTTCGGTAAGTAGATATGTAGTTGTAGTTAACAATTCACCCGTACCAACAGAAGAAATGTCCACATACTTAATCTCTTTGTGGTGGTAATTTCTTTCCACTGATTTTGCATTAATATCAATAACCTCCCCTAATTTCACTTTTTGCCAATTGTTATTCATAAAATATAGATTTATTTTAAAATTTCATTCGCATTGATATATATCCTAGACCTAGTCTGGGCATATCTAATTTTTTCCTCTAATAATTTAATCAGTGTGATTCTTTCTTGTAGCACAGAAATAAAATCAACCGCATCAAATAATAATAACTGTGGACTTTTCCCGTGCGTTACTCGCTGAACTGCATCCTTTGAAAAACCATTGATGGAAAAAAACAGTCCGCGAGGGTACAACATATTAGTTTCTATTTTATATGCAAAAGTATATAACGCATTGCAGGCCATCGCGACTTCCTGCCATCGCGCTTCAAATGTATAATTTTCGCCGTCGAATTTAATTGATCCATCAATCTGCTCGCCTTGTAATTTAAATGGTTTAAAAACATTAATGTTAGATAACCCAAATAATTTTTTCAAAAAAGTTTCTAGTTGATAGCCTCTTCTTTGTGAACCATCTTCATTTTTGCACATTTCATAAAATTCAATGCACAACTCTTCCATTGTTCTATTTTTATCTCTTTTCTTCTCTGCATCCTTTTCTCGTTCTTTTATCTTTAATCTCTCTTCTTCTTTCTCGGTCTTTTTACCAAGTATCTTTTTCAAATTCTCAATTTTGTTTTTTGCTTGTTCTGGAGCAAGAGCGCCTTGCTGGAACCAATAAGAATCAAAATCACTCCAATCTATAATATTTCTTATTAAAGCATGGAATTGCATCATTCCGTTATCAACCCTTTTTTCTAAATTGTTGTAATAAATATCAATGATATTTGACTTAGTTAGCGACTCCTCAATCCCATTCATATCATTACTAGTTGAGCCACATTCACGAAGAAAGTCAATTAAATCACTTTTTTTATAAAGTATATTAAGCAAACAATCTTTTATTGCATTTTTAACATCTTTTGTAACTTTACTGATATAAATTTTTTCTTTCATTAAAAACTTATTCTTAACTTTTAATTATGCACTTTTATCTTCCCTCCCTTAAAATGCCCATCCATTTTACAAAATCCGTCACTGTGGATAACTCTTGACATTTTTATAAAAATAGCTTATGTTAAATATAGGCACTTGTGAGGGCTTCGGCTCTCCCACGGTCAATGGTTTTCCTAAACCGTAGACAAGTGCTCACAAAAGATACCATAAAAGTGGTATTTTTTGTTTAATCTTCGGCTGGTTTACCATAATGTAATAATCGCTTATTTTGGCTTTTCTTCACTTTCCAAAAAGGCATAATACTCCAAAAATACTTTTGTCCACCTAACAATTGTTTTACAATCACCCGTACTCGTAAGTCGTTCAAGATAGCTATAAATTCATAATAAAAAACTTCAGTCAAAATATTATCCCAACGATTATTAATTTTTTTTCTTTCGAATTCTTTGGTTTCAGAATAGCCCTGAAGAGTGCCTGATTTTTTAATAACCGTAGGGGCTAATTCTATAAGCCTAAACCTTGTATATTGATCCTCCTTACTTCTTGCCTTATTCCATCCTTTCATTTTTAAATGGTCAAAACCCTTTACATTAAATTTCACGTATTCTCTAAAATAAGGACAAAAGATTTTTTCTATACTGCCATAAAATTTTTCGGCTTTCTCTTTGGCGTATAAAAACTTTTTTTCTTTTGCATCCATAATTAGTATTTTATATTTTTTAGATTCTCCAAAATCACCCCTACCTCGCCTTGGCGACAAGTCAAAATCACTTCTCCAATTCTTTATTCTTCTCTAAAATCTTCT
>JABMQE010000042.1 GCA_013203415.1 Candidatus Falkowiibacteriota bacterium
CCGATGATTTTTAGAAGAAATTTTATTTTGGTTTTACTCATTTTAGTTTTAATAAAATTTTAAGGCCATCATATAAATTTTTTATTTCCCAAGGGCGGAGGTTTTTAAGCTTCATTAGGATGTACTTAGGCCTTAGATAATATTCCAGGTAGGCCTTTTTTTGGATTTCTAATAATCTTTTTGGGGGAAGATGGGGGAGATTTAGGGGCGGGAGATTATCCGAGACCAAGGTAAAATCTTTCCATTGTAAATCCGAACGGAGCAGGCCAAGCTCTTTGGCCTGCTTATAAAATTCGGTGCCTGGATAGGGGCTGGCAATAAAAAAGGCGACAGTGTCTAGGTTTAATTTTTTTGCGAGATTAATTGTTTTTCTAATAGTTTTTTCGGTTTCGCCTAGGTAGCCGAACATAAAGCTGGCGCCGGCTTTGATGCCAACTTTTTTTACAAGTTTAACAGCATCATAGGCCTTGTTTATATCCATTCTTTTTTTCATAGCGTTTAGGATTTCCTGGTCGCCTGCTTCTAGGCCAAAGAAAACTTTTCGGCAGCCAGCGGATTTCATTTCGGTTAATAATTCTTTATCGATAAAATCGATTCGGCACATGCAGACCCAGGCAATATCCAATTTTCTTTTTTTTATTTCCCTGCAGATAGCGATGGTGTGTTTACGGTTAACTGTAAATAGCTCGTCATGAAAATTAAACTCGCCGATGTTGTATTTTTTTAGACATTCCTCGATTTCGTCAACAACATTTTTTACACTTCGGAAGCGGACTTTATGGCCCCACATAACACTGGCAATGCAGTAGGTGCATTGGTAGCAGCAGCCGCGGGAGGTGATAATATTGCCGGCTTTCTTGTTAGAGGTTATTTTAGTAGGGGGCAGGAAATAGATATCAAGCGGGAAAAGGTCGCGGGCTGGAAAAGGAATAGAATCCAAATCGGCTATTTGGGGGCGGGGTTGGGTTTTTATTATTTCGCCAGATTCGTTTTTATAAGCGATACCTTTAACTTCGGCAAGAGAAGAATTTTTTTCTAAAAAGCTGATAAGCTCGGTTAGGGTTTCTTCACCTTCACCGATTATAGAAAAATCAATGTTTGGGTTTTTAGTAGTTTCTTGGGGAAAAGCGCTTGGATGAGGACCGCCGACAATGGTTTTTATTTTGGGAGAGATTTTTTTTATGATTTTACAAACTTCTTCTACCTGAACATAGGCAGGAGTTGGGGCGGTAATAGCAATAACATCGGGCGAGATTTCTTTGATACGTTTTTCGATTGTTTCGTATGACAAGTTTAAACCCTCGCAGTCGAGGACTTCTAGTTTGTGATGGGGGCTATGCTTTCTTAAATAGCCAGCCAAGTAGGCCAGGTTTAAGGGCAGAGCTTTACCGCCATGGCCTTCGAGGCCGGCATATTTGGTGAATGGTGGATTTAGGAAAAGTATTCTCATATAATGTGTGTGGGTAGGTTTTATTGATATTTTTGATTAGTGATTTGAAAGATATTTTTACGACTCACGATACACGTAACACGATTCACACGGATGACGGTTGCGGATTTTTTTGGTAGTTTGGATAAAATTTAGGAGAGATAGCGGCGGAGGAGCCAGAAGGTTTCACGAGGAGAGATTTTATGGGGCATTACTTTGAACATAAGGCAATACGGGCGCCAGATAGAATGGAGCAGAGAGTAAAGCGGGCGCAGGCGTTTTTGTTTAAGTAAAAATGGCAGATGTTTTCTAAGCTTGGGGAAGCCGACTATAAGGGCAAAAAGACGCTGGAGATTTTTTCTTTCGGGTATGTTTTTTATTGTTAAGGGGGCAGAATCAAAAAATGATGACATTTCGTTGAAATCCTTTGGCTGGTATTCACCAGCCTTAACAGCAATGTTATAGATTTCGGTGCGGGGATAGGGGTTTAGGAGAGAGGCGTTGGCAAAATCGGGCTTACAGGCGATGCTTAGGTCTAGGGTTTCGATATCGTCTTCTAGGGAGGAGGTTGGATTGGCTAAAATATTTTCGGTTATAAATTTAATTTTATATTTTTTTAAGAGCTTGGCACAGTTAAGCATCTGCTCTTTTGTTAGATTTCTTTTAAGGATTTCGTTTCTAATTCTGTCGTTGCCGGCTTCGATGCCAAAGGTAACGCTTAGGCAGCCAGCTTGCTTTAATAAAGAAATACTTTCTTCATCGGCTAAATTAGCCCGGATCATGCATTTGAAAGGAATTTTAGGATATTTTTTAACAAGTTCCCTTAACCACTCTTTGTTTAGATTAAAAGTGTCGTCTTCAAAAATTACCCGGTCTATCTTATATTTTGAGGCGACTTGGTTTAGTTCGGAAATAAAATTATCAACACTTCTTTGGCGGACATATGGCTGGCCAGAATAAAGCTCTTTTAATTTATGGTTAAAGCAGTAGGCGCAGTTATAAGGACAGCCGCGAATGGTTGAGAAGCTATGGATTTTAAGATGACGCAGTTCTTTATGATGGTCTATTAGAGAGCGGTCTGGGAAGGGGAGGGAGTCCAGGTTTTGTTCCAGGGGGGCAGGCGGGTTTTTTATAATTTCACCCTCTTTTTTAAACCAGTAGTTTGGAGTGTTAAAATAATTTTCTTTTGCTTCTATTTTATTAACTAGTTCCAGAAAAGAGGCCTCGCATTCTCCAATGCCAACAATATCTATACCTGGTTCGTTAATTATTTCCGGAAAGAAGGTGGTATGGGGGCCGCCGAAGATGGAGATAAAATCGTATTGGCTTTTTAATTTTTTGTTGAGTTCGACATAATATTGATGGAGGCCGGTTCGAACAGAGTAGCCGATAATATCCGGCTTAAAATTATTTATAACTTCTTTTAGGTTTTCTCGTTCGGGCTCTACGAGATAAACATCATGTTTGTTTTTTACCATAGCGCCCAGATAAAGCAGGCCAAAAGGTATCCGGTAGATGGTGTCTTTATTAAGGTATTTGTTTATAAATAAAATTTTCATGGTAATTATTTTTTTATCCCCAGAACTTTAAGCCCGGCTCGGGCTTTCTTTTTTAGATCGGAGATACTTTTTACCCGCAAAAGAGATTTTGCGATATAGGAGGGGCGGCCGTAGAAAGATTTGTAAAAATTTTCTAAAAATTTGAAAAGTTCTTCTTTGGTAAAATTTTCCTCCCAGTATTGGGTAGTAATATTTTTTTCGGGGTTTTGGGCAAAGTCGAGCCAGTAGTCGGTTTTTATAATCCCTTTGGCTAAAGCCAGAGAATAAAGCTCGGTGCCGGGATAGGGAGTTAGGATTGTGGCATGGACAAAATCGGCTTTTAATTCTTTGGATAGAGAAATAGATTTTTCGATGTCTTCTTTTTTTTCTTCGGGTGAGCCAATCATAAAATAGGCAAGGGTTTCGATTTTATATTTTTTTGCCAAAGCAAAGGCCTGTTTGGCTTGGTCTATGGTTATTCCTTTTTTAAGGTTTTTAAGGATTTTTTCGCTGCCGGCCTCGACTCCGAAATGGATGCGCTTACAGCCGGCTTGGGACATGCGAGCAAGCATTTCTTCGTCAACCGTATCAACCCTAGAGCGGACATCCCAGATTATTTTTAGGTTTCTTTTTAGGATTTCTTCGCAAATATCCAAAACCCTTTGTTTTTGGACCGTAAAAGTATCATCATAGATTAAAATTTCGTCGATGCCCATTTTTTTGCATTCTGCCATTTCGTTCACAACACTTTTAGCGCTTCGGGCGCGAAAGCGGTGGCCCATATGAGGCCGGTCGCAAAAGGCGCACTTAAAAGGACAGCCCCTGGAAGTAAACATGGTAGTAACAACATGGCTGCCGCCTAAAATAGAATTATATTTTTTTATTGGGGTTAAGTGGCGGGCAGGGGGCGGCAGAGAGTCCAGGTCCGAAATAAAATCTTGTTGGCCATTATTTATTAGTTCCCCATCTTTTTTATAGACCAGGCCTTTTATGTTTTCTAATTTTTCTTTGCCTTCTAGGCTTTTAATTAATTTCAAGAAAGGAATTTCCCCTTCGCCGGTGATAACATAATCAACATAAGGAAGCCGGGCAGTTTCTTTAGGGAAGATAGTGGCATGCGGGCCGCCCAAAGTAATGATTATTTTTTTACCTAATTCTTTCTCGGCTTCTTTAATTAGTTTAATGGTTTTTATAACGTCTATCAAGGTGAAGGTCATGATAGTTATGCTTACAATATCGGGAGCTAGCTCTTTTATTCGATTTTTGAAATCGTCGTCATAGTTTAATTCTTCGACTTGGGCATCCAGAACTTTGATGTCGTGGCTGGTGTTTTTTTCCAGATAAGAAGCGATATATAAAAGTCCGAGCGGGGGATTGTAGCCCCGCTCTTCATCGATAAAGGTAGGATTGTCGGCCACGATTTCGTTAAAACGCGGGGGATTGACGAATAATATATTCATACGAATGATGCGAATTAGTTTTCGTTTATAATTTTGGTTAGGTTTTCAGTGATATAATTGATTTGTTCGTCGGTGAGTTCGGGGAACATTGGGAGGGAGAGAATTTCTTTTGAAGCTTTTTCGGCATTTGGAAAGTCGCCTTGTTTGTGGTTTAGAAATTTTAGGGCCGGTTGGAGATGCAAGGGAATCGGATAATGAATACCAGCGCCAATATTAAGCTCTTTTAGTTTTTCTAGAACTTTATCGCGATTTGGCACGCGGATAACGAATTGGTGATAGATGGATTTGGCTTTTATTGTTTCTTCGGGAAAAGTAATTTGTCCGCAAGTAGAAAGTTTTTCTTTGTATTTTTCCGCGATTTGGCGGCGGGAGTTGTTCCATTGCTTTAGATATTTAAGCTTAACTTTAAGAATGGCGGCTTGGATGGTATCTAGGCGGGAGTTGGTGCCTACTATATCATGGGTATATTTTTCTTGGCGGCCGTGATTTTTTAGTTTTTTTATTTTTTCAGCAAAGGAATCGTTGTTGGTGGTTATGGCCCCGGCATCACCGTAAGCGCCAAGGTTTTTCCCGGGGAAAAAACTAAAGCAGGCAACATCGCCAAGGGTGCCTGCTTTTTGGCCATTATATTCAGCGCCTTGGGCCTGGGCCGCATCTTCTATTAAAAAGAGATTATGGTCTTTTGCTATTTGGGAAATACTATCGATGTTAACAGGGTTGCCGTAAAGATGGACAGGCATGATGGCCTTGGTTTTTGGAGTTATTTTAGCTTTTATTTTATCTTCGTCGATACTATAGGTTTTTTCGTTGATATCAGCGAAAACGGGTTTTATACCCAAAAGGATAAACGGCTCGACACTGGCGATGAAGGTTAGGGGAGTGGTTATAATTTCGTCTCCGGCTTTGATGCCAAGAGCCATAAGAGCTAAGCAGATGGCATCGGTGCCGTTGCTAACTCCGATTGCATGTTTAGCGCCTAAAAATTTAGCAAAGTCGTTTTCAAACTCTTCTATCCCAGGACCATTAATAAATTTGCAAGAATCGATAACTTCGGCTATGGCTTGGTCGATTTCCTGCTTTATATTTTGGTATTGGATTTTTAGGTCGACTAGGGGGATGTTCATGTTGTAAATTTTAGGGGTAAGGGTGATTAATTAAATTAAAGGGACAAGTTAGGTCGCTTACTTTTTTTATTGGTTTGGCTGGGTTGCCGACAACGACGGTTTCGGGAGGAACATCTTTGGTGACGACTGAGCCGGCGCCGACAAGAGCGTTTTCACCAATAGTAATGCCGGGAAGAAGGGTTGAGTTGGCTCCGATTTTGGCGCCTTTTTTATAGTTGGGCCTTTTAGGCATTCTTTGACTTTCGGGCACTTTGGATGGAAGGCGTTAGTAAAAACAACATTAGGGCCGATCCAGCAATCATCTTCGAGCACGGAAAATTCGGGGATAAAGGCATTAGAGTGGATGCGGACATTGTTAGCGATTTTTACATGATGTTCGATTATGGTTTTGGTGCCGATAGAAACTTTGTCGCCGATTTTGTTGTATTCACGAATAAAAACCTGGTGGCCGGTTTGGAAGTTTTTACCGATAGTGTTTCCAGCATAGATAATAGTATGGGAGCGGATTTGCGAATCTGGGCCGATGGTTGTTTTGGGCTTTTCTTCTTCTTTTGTTTTCGGCTCTTTTCCAAGATAACAAAAAGGGCCGACCTTGGTGTTTTGGCCGAGCTCGACATCCCGGAGAATAATTGAATTTGATTCTTTATCCATTATTTTTTTCTCCTAAGCGGCATTTTTGCGATTTGAAGCGGAGGGGAACTTCTTTGCCGGTTTCGGCAGATTCGTAAATAGCATGGATAAGCTCTAATGATTTTCGGCCTTCGAGCCCATCAACAAGAGCCTTTTTTCCACTTTTTACACACTCGATGGCATCTTTTAGATATTCGATATGGCCGAAGCCGTAGACATTTGGAGGGTTGGTTTTGTGTTTTTCGAGAATCTCGTCGTCTTCGGGGCGTTTGTCTTCGAACTGCCAGGTTTTTATTTCGTTTAAGGCAAAACCGCCGACTTCGACCATGCCCTTTTCGCCTAAGATGCTGATAGAGCCCTCGGTGTCAATCGGCCGGGTGGCGGTTGTGGCTTCGACAATTCCCAAGGCGCCATTAGTGAATTTTAGGATGGCAACGCCGGTATCTTCCACTTCGATATTGGCAAGAGCGGTCATGGTTTTGGCATAGACGCTTTCGACATCCCCCATCATCCATTCGAGCAGGTCTAAGTGGTGGCTGGCTTGGTTGGCAAGGACGCCGCCATCCATTGTCCAAGTTCCGCGCCAAGCATCCTGATCGTAATAATCCTGGCGGCGGCACCAGCGAACGCGGATGGTGCCCATGATAAGTTTGCCAAAACGCCCTTGCTCTAGAGCTTCGCGGAGTTTTTTTATGGGAATATTATAGCGATTTTGTTTAACAACAAAAAGCCGCGAATTGTTTTCGTCGCAGGTTTTAATCATCTTGTCCGCATCGTCTAGGGACAGGGCCATTGGTTTTTCGACAATAAGATGTTTGCCGTATTTGGCGACATCAATGGCATTTTTGGCATGGTTGCCGCTTTCGGTTAAAATGTTAACAACATCAATATCTTTTTGGTTTTGGAGCATGTCGTGGTAATCACGGTACCAAGGAATATTAAAACGTTTGGCGTATTCAGCCGCTCTTTCTTCTCTTGGATCGCAAACAGCAACAAGATTAGCAGATTCTAAATTTTCGATAGCAGTGGCATGCTTGGAAGCGATGCGGCCGCAGCCAATTAAAGCGAAGTTTAATTTGTCCATTTTTTGAAGTTAATCATTAACACCTCCACTTTAGGAACTTTGTTGTTCCTGCCTCCTTTATATTATAGTTTTTAAGTTTACTCTTTATATTGGTTTATTAAAAGGGTTGTCTTTGGGGTTATTATAGCTAATTTTAATATTTTAGTCAATGGATGATTGGTAGTTAATTAATTTGAGTTTGTTTGATTAGGGGAGGATTAATTATTTGACAAATTTTGTGTTGTATGTCTTTATTAAAAATAATTTTGTTTGCTTGTTTTTTTTGTTTTTGATATACTTTGGATACTTGGATTAGTTTTATTGCAGTGTTTCGGGAACAGCCTGTTGGTTGGTATTAATTTTTTAGCTTGTTTTTTATGAGCAGAACTTTAGAGAAAATTTATCTTTATATAATTTGGTTTGGTATTGCCATGCTTTTTTTTGTTCCGCTCTTGGTGACCAAGCAGTTTTTCTTTCCGTATATTTTTGGCAAGACGATTGCTATTAGGATGATAGTAGAGGTAATTGCAGTGTTATTTATTTTGTTAGTTTTCCTGAATCGGAAGTATATGCCAAAACGGACTTGGCTGTTTTGGGGGGTGGTGGTTTATATGGCAATTTTGGGTATAACTTCTTTAACAGGTGTTAATCCTTTTCATAGTTTTTGGAGTAATTATGAGCGGATGGAGGGTTTTTTAACCTTGATTCATTTTGGGATTTTGTTTGTTATAATGAGCGGGGTTTTAAGGACAAAAGAGGCCTGGAAGCGGCTTCTTAGAGTAGTGGTTCTTGGCGGTTTTATCGTGGCAGTGATTGGCTTGCTTCAAAAATTAGACGTTGGTTTTGTTATTGGCGCGGGGATTGCGAAGGTAAACAGCACCTTAGGCAACTCTACTTATGTAGCATCATATTTAGGTTCTAATGTTTTTCTTTTAATTTATTTGTTTTTTAAGGATAAAAAATTATATTGGCGGATTCCGTATGTTTTAGCAGGATTGCTTAATTTGTTAGTGATATTTTTTACAGCCAGCCGCGGGGGAGTTGTTGGCTTGATTGGCGGTTTGTTGGGCTTGCTTTTTTTGATACTGTTTTTTGCGCCAAGAGGTGTTTTAAGAAAAACATACAAATATGGAATAATCGGTTTTATTGTTTTAATGTTGCTCTTCGGCGGTTTTGTGTATGGGAACAAGGATCATGATTGGGTAGAAAATAATCATGCTTTAAGAAAACTAACCACCCTCTCGCTTCAGGATCGGACAATTCGAGACCGTTTTATAAACGCCAAAATTGGTTTAAAGGCCATGGGCGATAAGTTCTTTTTGGGCTGGGGTTTAGAGAATTATTATGTGCCGTTTAATAAGTATTATGCTGCCCAGACAAGCGAGCCCTGGTTTGATAGGGCCCATAATGTAATTTTTGACCAAGCAGTAACAAGCGGAATTTTTGGGCTTCTTAGTTATTTGTTTTTGATTGGGGCGGCAGTATATTATTTTTGGAAGCAAAGGAAGCGGGGGGATTATCTTACGGGATTTATTTTTATTTCTTTGGTTGCGGCTTCTTTTTTTGCTAATCTTTTTGTTTTTGATTCCAGCACAACTTATACTATCTTTTTTACGGTTTTGGCTTTTGGTAATTTTTTGGGCTGCAAGAATAAGGAGGAAGAAGAAGGAGACATACCCCAAAGAGGGCCGGCTAACATTTTTATCCCAGTATTATTAATAGCGGTTTTGGCTTTATGTTTGTATTTTTTTAATATTAGACCAGCGATTGCTAATAATTTGGCAATAAAAGGTTATCAATATAGCAGAGTGGACTATCAGAAATCCCATGATTTTTATGAGAAGGCCTTTAATTACAATACTTTTGGCAATGCTGAAATTAGTTTAAGGATAGCTGATCATGCGGTAGATATTTTTGATAATGAAGATTTGGATAAAAATGACGCCAAGGCGGTTTTGCTTTTTACCGGAGATGCTTTGGATAGGGCTTTAGAGCAAGAGCCCTTAAATGCCAGACATTATCTTCAGGCAGGCCAAACGTATCATTATTATTTTGTGAATGTTGATGATTCGCAAGAATATCTGGATAAAACAGAAGAATATTATAGGGAAGCCATAGAATTGAGCCCTACTCGACCTGACTCTTATCTTGCCTGGGCGCAATTAATGTTTAATCTTGGGAGATACGACGAGGCTGTGTCTAACACCCAAAAGGCCTTTAGCATAAATCCTGATCGGATGACTTATTACAGAATGTTTGTATTGTATTTATACCTTAAGGACGCGAGGGCGGATGAACTTTTTGAGGAGATTTATGAAAAAGGATATTTTGCGATATACGGACGCAGAGAGATGATGAGTTTGATAAATATATACAACGGCCGTGATGATTATGATAAGATTATAAAAATGTTGGAATACACAGTGGTATATAAAACAAGTGAGAGCGAGAGGGAGGTGGTTGCTGAATACCACGCCAAGTTAGCGGCAGTATATAAGGAAGTGGGTAATATTGATAAAGCGCGGGAACACGCGGAGAAGGCAGTGGAGATTGATCCAAGCATGGAAGCTGCTGTTGATATTTTTTTGAAAGATTTATAGATAGGTAATTAATAATTTATAATTTGGTGAGGAAATTTGGTTTTACAATTCTTATAGCTTTTTTGCTGTTTGGAATCGGACTGATTCCGGTTTTTGCTTATTTGCCGGCTGATGATTTTTATGGGGAGCAATGGTATCTTAGAAAAGTTAAGGCCCAGCAGGCATGGGATTTTACCCGGGGCAGCGAGGATATAGTAGTGGCAGTTTTGGATTCGGGGATTGATTTGGACCATCCGGATTTAAAAGAAAATATTTGGACAAATAATAATGAGATACCAGGAGATGGAATAGATAATGATAATAATGGCTATGTTGATGATTTTTTTGGCTGGGATTTTGTGGGCAATGATAATTGGCCGGAGCCGGATACTGGTGATTTGGAAAAGAACGAGATTGGGGTAAACCATGGAACAGTGATTGCGGGAATTATAGGGGCCAAGGGCAGGGATGGAGCGGGGATAGCCGGTATGAATTGGAATTCTAAAATAATGTCCTTAAGAATTTTGAATAATGATGGTTTGGGCAATACTCTTTGGGCGATTCAGGCGATTGATTATGCAGTGGCTAATGGAGCAGATATTATTAATATGAGTTTAGCGGGTACAGATTACAGCAGGAGTATGTACGAGGCGGTAAAGAGGGCTTGGGATAAGGATATATTGATTGTAACCGGGGGCGGAACCAGCGAGGTGGAAGAGGGCGATGATTTAAACAAAAAACCTTGGTACCCGATTGCTTTTGATGAATTTACAGATGAGAATATGGTGATTGGAGTGGTGGCGGTTGATAAAGATGATAAAAAGTTAAGTTTTGAGAATTATGGCCAAGGGATTGTAGATATCGTAGCTCCGGGTTATTTATTTTTCTCGACAGTTTATTATAGGGAAGGCGAGGAAGATTTTAGTAAATACCATAGGGGATATTTTTCTGGAAGTTCGTTGTCGGCGGCTTTGGTGAGCGGGGTGGCTTCCCTTATAAAATCTTTGAATCCTTCGTTGTCTAACGAAAAAATTAGGGATGTGCTTCTTGGAACTGCGGATAATGTAAATGACAAGAACCCAGATTACGGGGGGAAATTAGGGAAGGGGAGATTAAATGCATATAAGGCTTTGGATGCGGTTTATAAAGGTTATTTTAATACGCAAGCAAGCAAGAATATTTTGGCTGGCAGCGGCATGGGAAGGAGGCCGGAAGTAAAGATTTTTGATTCGAACGGGGTTATGTTAAAAAGTTTTTTGGCGTATGGAGAGAACTTTAGGGGCGGAGTAAAAGCAGTAGGGTGTGATTTGGATAATGATAATGTTGATGAGATTGTTACTGGCACCGGTTTTACAGGGGGACCGCATATTAAGATTTTTAAGAAGACGGGAGAGTTGGTTAGTGAATTTTTTGCTTTTGATGATAATTTTAGGGGCGGTGTAAATGTGGCTTGCGGGGATGTTGATAAAGACGGGAGAAACGAGATTGTGACAGCGTCGGGTCCGACCGGAGAGCCATATGTGAGAGTTTTTGAGAGCGATGGCAAATTAGTTAATGAATTCCTTGCTTTTGGCAAAAATTTTACGGGCGGGGTTAATTTAACAGTGCGGGATTTAGATAAGAATGGTAAAGCAGAAATTTTTTGCGGTCCAGCCAGCGGAGGCGGGCCGATGGTGAGAATTTTTGATTACGAGGGAAAGTTGTTGAATCAATTTTTTGCTTTTTCGTCTGATTTTAGGGGAGGGATAGATATTAGCGTTGGGGATTTAAATAAAGATAAAGAAGACGAGATAGTGGTAACGATTATAAAAGATAACTATCCATATGTACGGGTTTTTAACTCCGCCTTAAAACTTGAGTATCAGTTTTTAGCTTATAATGAGGCCTTAAAAAGAGGAGTGAGCGTGGTGGTGGCTGATTTGGAGAGCGATGGAGCGGGGGAGATTGTGGTTGGGCCGGTTTTAAGGGGAGGGCAGGACGAGATATGGATTTATAATATAGAAGGAAAAAAGTTGTCCAATTTTTCTGCTTTTAGCAAGGCGAGTTTAAGGTTTGGCGAAGGAATGGATGTTGGGACAGTGGGGAGCAATTAATTTTAATTTCCACCCTCACGGGTGGTCAGCCGTGAGGCTGATAATTTTTAGTTTTTAATTTTTAATTAAAGGGTATATGGCTCAAAAAGTATTTGCAAGCGGCAAAAAAAATATTTTAATTACCGGCGGGGCGGGGTTTGTTGGTTCTCATTTATCGGAGCGTTTGGTAGAAAAAAATCATGTGCTTTGTTTGGATAATTTTAGCACCGGATTGGAGAGCAATATCGACCATTTAATCCAGAATCCGGATTTTGAATTTATAAAACATGATATTACCCAGCCGGTTGATTTGGAAAAATCAAGAGAGGGGCAGAAGTTTCAGGTAGAAGTGCAGGGGGTTCAGGAAATTTATCATCTGGCCTGTCCGACATCCCCCAAGGAGTATAATAAATATCCGATCGAGACGATTTTAGCCAACTCTTACGGAGTTAAGAATGGATTGGATTTGGCAATAAAATACAAGGCAAAATTTTTGTTTGCTTCGAGTGATGCGGTTTATGGCGAGCCGCAGCCGAACCAAGAAGAGTTTAAGGAAGATTATTTTGGGTATATTGATTTTTTAGGGCCAAGGTCTTGTTATGACGAAGGTAAGAGGTTCGGCGAGACAATGGTGGTTAATTATCGGAACAAGTATGGTTTGGAAACCAAGATTGCGAGAGTGGGGAACGCCTTTGGTCCGAGGATGAGATTAGATGACGGGCGGGTGGTTCCCGATATGGTTAAAAATGCTTTGGATGGTAAGCCGGTGGTTATTTATGGCGACCAGAATACGACTACAACCTTTCTTTATGTTAAGGATTTGATTGATGCTATTGTAAAGTTAATGGCTTCTGGGGAGATGGGGCCAATGAATTTGTCGAGTATGGAGAAATATCGTTTGGAGGATATTGCAAATAAGATAATCGAAATTACAGGATCTAAATCCAAAATAGCTTTCGAGCCGCCAGCGGCTTATACTCATATTGAAGGAGTGCCGGACAATAGCTTGGCCAAAGAAAAGTTAGCTTGGTTTCCGTTGGTAAAATTAGAGGATGGCTTAGAAGAGACAATAGAGCAGATGAAGGCAAGCAAGGTTCTAAAGCCATTGACGCCGCTTGATGCGATGAACGAAGAAACTAGACCTTCGACCACTTCGACAAGCTCAGGTTCTAACGAAAATTAGTAATTAGTAATTAGAAATTTAGTATATGAAAGTTTTTATAGTTATTCCGGCTTATAATGAAGAAAGAAATATTTTAGAGGTGGTGAGAAACGCCAAAGAACATGGAGAAGTGGTGGTTGTTGATGATGGCTCGGGCGATAGGACGAGTGAGATTGTGCAAGGCCTTGGAGTAAAAGTTTTAAGGCATATAATAAACAGAGGACAGGGAGCAAGCTTGAAAACAGGGATAGATTATGCTTTGGCAAGCGGGGCAGAGATTATAGTAACGATTGATGGAGATGGGCAGCACTTGGCAAGCGAGATTCCAAAATTTTTAGAGATTATTGAAAAACAAGGTGTTGATGTTGTTTTGGGTTCTAGATTTTTAGACACAGATAGCCACGGATTGATTACAGATAGCCACGGATCACGGATAAATGAAATTCCTTGGACAAAAAAATGGCTGATTTTGAAACCAGCGATTTTTTTTACTAAAATATCCAGCGGATTAGAGCTGAGTGATGTGCATCAAGGTTTTAGGGCGATGACACGGGAAGCGGCCGAAATGATAGAAATGACACAAGACGGGATGGCGCATGCGAGCGAGATAATAAGCGAGATTAAAAAAAATAAATTGACTTTTCGTGAGGTAGGGATTAGGGTGATATATAATGATTACGGTCAAGGAATGGGGGGAGGAGTTAGAATACTTAGAGATCTTCTTTTTAAGAAAATTATTAATTAGTGGATTTTGAGTAATGTGAGAATTTTTAGTTTTCCACCCTCGCGGGTGGTCAGCCGTGAGGCTGATAATTTTTTTGCTAATCTAACAAGTTTAACTTTTATTTATGTTGATTCAACAGATTATTGCGATAATTATAATTTTGGTTATTTTTTTAAGCGTGTTTTTGAAATTTAGACGAAAGCAGATTTCTGGGGGGGAATTTTTTGTTTGGAGTGTTTTTTGGATTTTAGTTGCTTTGGCCATGATTTTTATAAAAAAGATTGATGGGTATGTATTAGGGCTTGGGATTGCTTCTAGAGGAATAGATGTTTTAATTTATGTGGCAGTGCCTTTGATTTTTTATTTAATTTTTAGGATTTATGTGCGGTTGGAGAAAATGGAGAGGAATATTACGAAGGTGACGAGGCAAGAGGCATTAGGGACGACGAGGCATGAGGCACGAGGCAAGAGGCATGAGGGCGACGAAGGCGACGAGGTATAGGCATTATTTTAGACAAAGAGAAACCGGAGTCGTCCGCGGGGATGAGCTCCGGTTTTTTGATGGCTAACACCTCTAGAGTGCTAGGAGGTTTTTTGGCCGGGTGATGAAACTGACCAGCTAGAGGATTATGAATTTTTCTCCTTCACTAGCCGTTGGTTGCCAAGAGAGAGCGAGGAGAGATTGGTGAGGTGCGTATTCTCCTCTGCAGTGTTATCTTCTTGGAAACCATCGAGAATCACGGAGAGATCCCGGATGGCCTCGGATATCTTCGTGGTCGAGATCTTGTGCTCTTGGCTGGCACATTGGCCGAGCACGAGGAGAGATCTCATGGCCTTTCCGCGCGGAGGCGTGCCATTTTTCGCTTCGTGGCTCGCCACTCTTCCCTCCAACGCCTTAATGCCTTTGATAATCTCGTCAGAGGCACTTTGGACAATTCCGAAGATCTCTTCCCCTCCTTGTATGTAGTGGGTCCCCTCATAGAGAAAGTGCGTTGTTCCTTCGGACCCACCTTGGGGAGTTTTTACAAGGGCAGCTCCCCCTTTTTTGATACTGAGGTTTACTGCAGTATCTGTACTGGGATCTGCCATAGGATTATCCTTTCTGGTTTTGGTGGTGGGAATGAGAGCGAGCAAAAGTGAGTAAGTTTTGTTAGAATGTATTTAAGTTTATCATTTCTTTTTAACCTTGTCAATGGGGTCTTAAAGTGGTAATTTTAGAGTATGAAAAAAGCAGGGATTGTTATTGTTCTGTATAACGGAGAAAAGTATATAAAGCCGCTTTTTAGGAGTTTGGCTGGTTTAAGATATGCTAAAAGCGATTTTAAGGTTTTTGTGGTTGATAATGGGTCAAATGATAACACAGTTGAGACACTTAGAATTGATACGAAACTACCCTTCGACGCGGCTCAGGGCAGGCTGCAGCACATGCGCCCCCCTTCGCTAAAGCTTCGGGGGGTAAAAAACTACCCGCCTCGCCAAGACGAGCTTGGCTCGTCGAGGCTGGGCGAAAATGCGAAAGATTTGGATGTTGAAGTTATTGAGAGCAAAGAGAATTTGGGTTTTGCTTTAGGCAATAATCTGGGTATAAAAAAAGCCATGGACGAGGGGTATGAATATATTCTTTTATTAAATCAGGATATGGCGGTGGATGAGGATTGGTTAAGCGAGTTAATTAGTAAAGCAGAGTCGGATGAGAAGATTGGGGTAGTGCAGGCGATGATGCTTTTGATGCATGACAGGGAGAAAATTAATGCTACGGGTGAGAGATTAAATTATTTAGGAATCGGTTATAGCGGGAATTATAAATTAGGTCTTAGCGATTTTAAGGCAGAGAAAAATATTATTAGTTATGCTTCTGGGGCAGCGGTTTTGTTTAAGCGTGAGGTTTTAGAAAGGGTGGGACTTTTTGATGAGTTATTTTTTTTGTATCACGAGGATACGGATTTAAGCTGGCGGGCAAGGATGATGGGATGGGGAATTGAGTTGGCAGAAAAAGCAAAGTGTTTTCATGATTATCGATTTAGGCATAACAAGAAGGCGTATTATTGGACCGAGAAAAATAGATTGATGTTTTTATGGCGGAATTTTGAGACAAAGACGTTGATTTTAATTTTTCCGATGTTTGCAGTAATGGAATTGGGGATGTTTTTGTATGCTCTTGCAAGCGGATGGTTTTGGCAGAAAGTAAAAAGTTATTTTTGGTTTTTTAGGCATTGGGGGGAAATTTTGAAAGCGCGGAATAAAATTCAAGGGGAACGGAAGATTAGAGATAGGGAGTTAAAAAAATATTTAGTAGCAGGGATAGAGTTTGGGGGAATGGAGAATCCATTGCTTAAGTATGTGGCAAATCCAGTGTTGAAGTTATATTGGTTGCTAATAAAGCGTTTTATTTGATACAGCAGATTTTAGCAGATTTTTAATGGATTTTAATGTGGAGATAACGCAAGAGATAAATGATTTAACTAGACGAATAGCAATATTTTTAAATTTTGGTAAGTCGAGTTTGGAATATAAGAGATATTTAATTCCTAAGAAATTTCAGGATTATAACTTAAATAATCCGTTATAATCTGCTAAAATCTGCTGTATGAAGATAGCAATTATTGTTTGCACTTTTCCGCCATACAAGGGAGGAATGGGTAATGCGGCATGGGAGCAGGCAAGACAACTTGCGAAACTAGGCAATGAGGTGACAGTATTTACGCCGAGGTATAATAAGGGTCAGAAAAAATTTGAGGAGATGGAAGGGGTTAGAGTAAGAAGATTGACTTCGTTTTTTAGATATGGAAATAGCGCTTTTTTGGGACAGTTGTTTTGGAAATTAAAAGATTTCAACGTTGTTTTTTTGCATTATCCTTTTTTCGGGGCAAGTGAGATAGTGTGGTTGCATTGTTTGTTTCAGAAGGCACACGAATATATATGCGAATTTTTGCGAATATTTTTGCGAATAATTTTTAAGAAAGATTTTATATTTACTAAAAAACCAAAGTTGGTTATGCAGTATCATATGGATGTTAAGGGCAAGGGTTTTTTAGGATTGTTTTTTAAAATATATGCGAAGATGTGGATGCCTTGGATTCTAAAAAGTGCAGATAGGATTATTGTTTCTTCTTTTGATTATGCGGAAAGTTCTGACGCGCGGAAGCTGGTTGATAAGAAGTGGGTAGAGTTGCCGTTTGGGGTGAACTTATTTCAAGAAAACAATCCCTCGACAAAGCTCGGGACAGGAAAAACAAGAAAACAAGAAATCAAAGGTTTAGACTCCCCCTTTAATTCCCCACCTTATCAAGGAGGGGATAACAGGAAGGAGAAGATAGTTTTATTTGTGGGGGGGCTGGATAAGGCGCATTATTTTAAGGGCGTTGATGTTTTGATTGAGGCCTGCAGTAAATTGAACATTGACCCCTCGACACGGCTCGGGGCAGGCCATTGGTCATTGATCATTGTGGGAAAAGGTGATTTACTTTCTTATTATGAGTCCTTAGTAAAAGAGAGAGGTTTGGAAGATAGGATAAGGTTTGTCGGTGGAGTGAGTGATTTAGAATTGGGAGAATATTACAGGAAAGCAGATGTTTTGGTTTTGCCTTCGATTGATAAGTGCGAGGCATTTGGGATTGTTTTGATAGAGGCAATGAATTATGGGGTGCCGGTGATTGCTACTGATTTGGCTGGAGTAAGGAGTGTGGTTGATAATGAGGTTAACCCTTCGACCACTTCGACAAGCTCAGGACAGGCAGG
>JABMQE010000043.1 GCA_013203415.1 Candidatus Falkowiibacteriota bacterium
GTTAATCTCATACACCTTCTCAAATCCACCAACAATCAAACGTTTAAGATAAAGCTCCGGCGCAATTCGTAAATACAAATCAATATCTAAGGCATTATGATGGGTTATAAACGGCTTGGCAATCGCTCCGCCAGCCATTGGCTGCAACACCGGTGTTTCCACTTCCAAAAACCCTTTGCTTTCCAAAAAATTTCTTAATGTCTTTAAGATAACACTCCGTGTCCTAAAAATCTCTTTTACCTGGGGATTGGCAATCATATCCAAATATCTTTTTCGATATCTAATCTCGGTATCCGAAAGCCCATGCCACTTCTCCGGCAAAGGCATTACTGCTTTAGCTAAAATTTCAAAACTTTTAACCATCAGGGTTTTCTCACCCTTGCGGGTTTTAAACAATTCTCCGCTTGCCTGCACAAAATCCCCGACATCTAACAATCCCACTATCTCATAACCACTATGAATCTTATGATTTCGCATTTTCGCCCAGCCTCGACGAGCCAAGCTCGCTCGCCTCGCTGCGAAGCGGGTCTTGGCGAGGCGGGTAGTTTCGCATTCTTTTCGTAGTTTCGCATTAATCTCATCTTTCTTAAAATAAATCTGAAACTTTCCTTCCCCATCCTCAATATTAGCAAAAGTAGACCCCCCATGCCCGCGTAAACTTCTAAGCCGTCCAACCAAAATCACTTTCTTTTTCCCTTTACATAATTTATCAAAATCTAAATCAACCTCCCCGCATGTATGCGTCCTCTCTACTTTGGAAGGATATGGCTTTATGCCTAATTTTCTTAATTGTTCTAAACGTTGAAGCCGTGTTGAACGTTCACTTGAACGTTCATTTGCAGAATCAGTTGTTTTTTTCATAAATATTAAAATTATAAATCTATTTACTTAATTACCTAATTACTCAATTACTCGATTACTAAACCTTATTTTCATCTTACCACAAACCGCAAAAAAATTAAAGTAGGAACGCCCCGCAGTGTGCGGGGTTCTCAAGGATCACTAAATAACAACGAGAACGCGCCATGGCGCGTTCCTACCTAACAAAAAAGGCCAGCTCGCATAACTGCACGCAAGCTGGCCTCAGTAAAGATCCAAACCCTTATTGAATTCTCGCACACCTCCTCTACTACATATCTAACGCTACTTTGGCCTCCTCTACCAGATTCTTGATATCCTTGTCATTAGGATCCTCGTCTAGAATCCTCTGCCAGACACGAATCGCATTCGATGTCTCTCCCTTCCTGAAATACACCATGCCTAGCTTGCGCCTAATGTCCCTTATACTCGTCCCTTTCTTCTCCTCTGTCGCCATAGTCACCTCCTTCCCTCGTAACGCGTCTCCTCCTTCCGCCTACGGCGACTCCAATGCAGAACGCAGCAGATGTAATCCAGCGAGGAAATATTGTTGTCGCCGGAAAAAGCTTAATCCCTTAGTCGCCAAGAGATTGCCCCACCAACTCAAACTCTTGTCATCAGCCACTACGCCGGCAGTTGCAGCCAGGAAGGCGTAATCAGCGCTCGTTGGCCAGAATTCTTGGTCATAATGATTCTGATGCCAACTGACATCCTCCAGAAGCTGAGTCCGATATTCGTCTGTCATCACCCTCCCTCCTTAATCCTTCCCTCGCCTAATAATCAAGCGGGAAAGATATCCAGCGCCAAGCGCAAGAACAGCCATGCTCATGAAACGCATACCCAATACATCCGCCCCAGCTACCCCTTCCACTAGCACTATCGCCTTCGCGACTATAAACCACGCAAAGGCAAAGGCCGCCGCCCAAACGAACAAAATCCCCAGGGCATCTCCGATAGTCAACCCTTTCATCACTTCCTCCCTTCTGCTTCCTCTGGCAGACAAAATTTGATGAGCGGAGCATTAATCATCTCCCCCCCAAGAAAAGTATTGATGATAAGCTCCAAACTCTGGACGAACATAAACCTATGCCCCTGCTCGACCCCTGTCAACACAATCCCCAGAACACCTAAGCCGCAAAGTCGCCGAAGCTTCTGTATTCGTCATCTGGATAATACCTACTCTAAGCTCCGGCTCCAGCGCTCCGCACTTGCACTTACCAGGAACCTTGACGTTAATCTCCCTATCCGCCTCTCCGTCAAGAATCCCTACCTCAAAATTCTCTACCACTGAAACATTACCCACCTTGCACCTCCTTGGGTGTATAGCGCAGTGAGAATACCTATCCGCTCAATTCTTAAAATAATAAATCAAAAAATCATATTTGTCAAACTTATTTTTGTCAAACTTATTTTAAAACAAAAAAACAAGCCCCAAAACGCTTGTTGTAAATAACCAATATAACAAATATAACTAATAACGTATAACTTATAACTCACAGCTGACTGACAATCTGCACCATCAGCAACCAACGTCAATCCACCAAGTACTTAACTAACAGCGACAATTTTATACTTCACCAGCCCCATAGGCACTTCTATCTCAACCTCGTCCCCTTCTTTTTTGCCCAAAAATGCTTTACCCAAAGGCGACTCATTAGAAATCTTGCCTTCCAAAGGACTTGCCTCTTGGGAACCGCAAATTTCAAAATCCTTTTCTTGACCTCCATTTTTAACTTTTAATTTAGAACCAACTCGAACTGTGCCAGAACTTTCTCCATTGTTTTCGATTATCACCGACCTAATAATAACATCTTCCAGCTCCAATATCTTTCCCTCGGTCCAGGCCTGATCATCCTTTGCTTCGGTATATTCGGCATTTTCGCTTAAATCCCCCAGCTCTTTTGCATCGTGTATTCTTTGAGCCACTTCTCTCCTTTTAACGTTCTTTAAATGAACAACCTGCTTTTTTAATTCTTCTAATTTTTCTTTGGTTAGATAGGTCTTTGCTTCTGGCATTTTTTATCTATTTTAATTTTTTAAAATCACCCTACGCATTTATAAAAACGGGTGAAAATCATATATTTAACTAATTTTAAAGCATATAACAATAAACTTAACATAACCTAATTCAAATTCAGTGTCAAGCGAGGGTGTGGATAAGTTACTATAATATAAAATATCAAAAATAAAAAATAAAAAACACAAACGTAAAAATGTAAAAATTTTTTATATTTTGTTTGTGTCTTTAATATTTTATTTTTCATTTTTTATCTTGAAAATAATACTCCAAAATTTCACGTGCAACCGGTATCGCCACCCGGCTCCCCTCTCCTCCATTCTCCACCAAAACCGTGATAGCAATTTCCGGCTCCTCGTATGGGGCAAAGCCCGTAAACCAGGCGTGCGGCTCCTTGTCTCCGCCAACCTGCGCGGTTCCCGTCTTGCCAGCCACCTTTACCTCTAAGCCAGAAAGAGCCCGCGAACTCCCGTAAATCACAGCATCTCTCATTCCTTCTCTTATTATTTCTAAAACATCACTATCTACAAAATCTTTCCTTACAACCTCTGCTTCAAAATTTGTTTGTCTTTTTTCATCACGAAACATTATGCCCTTCAACACCCTTGGCTTATACAAAGTCCCTCCATTGGCGATTATACTGGTATAATTAGCTATCTGCAAAGGCGTTACCAGAATATCACCCTGCCCAATGCTAAGATGATAAGTATCGCCAATATACCATGGCTCTTTTTTGTATTTTATTTTCCATTGCTTTGTCGGCAAAAAACCATCCTCCTCCCCAACCAAATCCAATCCCGAAACCTCGCCTAAGCCAAAAAGATAGCCCCAGTGATTAATCCTGTCCAAACCCAAACCCCGAAAATCCTCAAAACCCCCGCCAACATAATAAAAAAAAGTATTCACCGATTCTGCAATCGCCCTTGTTATATTTACTGCCCCGTGCCCGCCTGCTTTCCAATCCGGAAAAAACCATTCACCCACCCAGATCCCCCCGCTGCTAAAAACTCTCTTATCTTTTGTTACAATTTCATCTTCCAAAGCGCCTGCCCCCAAAACTAGCTTAAAAGTCGAACCTGGCGGATACTCGCCCGAAAAAGCCCTAGGAAATAAGGGCATGTCTTTGTCTATAATTAATCTTTCATAATCTTCACTAGAAATCCCAGAAGCAAACAAATTATTATCATAATCCGGCTTCGAAACCAAAGCCAAAATCTGCCCCGAATTTACCTCCTCTATAATCACTGCACCGCGGGTAGCACCAAACATTTCGGCATACTTGTCCAAGGTCTCACTAGCTTTTATTTGCAAACCCAAATCAATCGAAAGCACTAAATCGTTGCCAGCCACCGGCGGAATTGCCGAAATTATTTTATCCTCCTTGCCTAAAAAATCCACTTCCACTTGTTTTTTCCCGATTTTACCCCGAAGAATCTCTTCGTACGTCTTTTCCACTCCAATCTTTCCAACATAATCGCTTACAGAATAATTCTCATCTTTTAATTCCTCGTAATCCTCCTTTGATAATTTTCCAGTATATCCTAATATATGGCCCAAACCGATATTAGCAAACAAATATTTCCTAACCGGCACTACATCAAGCAAAACCCCTCCCCAATCATTACTTTTTATTTTTAGAAGCATGGCTTTTTCGTAATCAATTTCACTATCCACCAAAACCGGCTCGTAAGAATATTCCCATGTCTCTTTTACAATCTGGTCTAATTCTTGATACGGTTTTTCTAAAACTTCGGCTATGCCAGACAAAATTACCTCTCTCTCATCCTCTTCTTTCGGCAAATCTGCCACCACAAAAAAAAGTGAAAACTGCGGAGCATTTTGCACCAAAATATTATAGTTGCTATCAACAATAACCCCTCGGTTAGCTTTTAGGGGTTTTACCCGCACCCTGTTTCCCTCGGCAATGCTTCTGTAATAATCCCCCCTTCCTATTTGGATCCAGGCAACCCGCACCAACAAAACAGCCAACCCAAGAACAATTAGTCCAAAAAATAAAAACACCCGCCTCTTTGTTATAGAAAGCTGCAAAGATTCTGATTCTCCCCCGCCCCCAAAAAGAAAATCACCCTCCTGCCCGCTTGCAAAATAACCATCAACATTATTTTCCCGTATAGTATTGTCCTGATTGTGAACAACAAAAGGATCTGGCATTTCGCGATATAAAAAATTAAAAACAAAAAATCAAAAATACAAACTTTAAAATGAAAAAATCTTTTATATTTTATTTGTGTTTTTTATATTTTATATTTCATTTTTCATTTTATCATCTTATCACAGAGAATCAGAAATATCAAAAAACTCCGGAGTTTCACCCTCGCGGGCGATCAACCGTTAGGTTGGAATTAAAGAGCAAAATAATTACTCCCACGTATTCGTGATTCGTGTAATTAGTGAACAGATTAGTGCATATTAGTGATTATCTTTTCTGCCACTGCGGTGCTCTTCGAGCTCTCTTCAAGCCCGGCTTTTTACGTTCTTTAACGCGTCTATCACGCGTAAATAAACCTTCTTTTTTCAAAGCTGTATGAAAATCAACATTATATTTATCCAAAGCCATAGCAATCCCATGCCGAATTGCTTCTGCCTGTCCTCTTTTTCCTCCGCCCCTAGCTCTTGCCGAAATATCAACCTTACCAACCTCGCCAACAACTTCCATTGGCTTTTCTATAATTTTTTGAAACTCAAAATATGGAAAGTATTCTTTATAATCTTTTCCATTAACCGTTATATCGCCCTTGCCCTTGGCGTACAAGTGAACTGTTGACTTTGCATCCTTCCTGCCCCCAACAGCATAAAAATATTTCCCGGAGCGCAACGAAGGCCCTGTCGAAGACCCTGCCGTTCGAGGCCCTGAGGCCCTCAGGCCCGAATGGGAGCCGGGTCGAAGGGAGCCTGAAGAAGGGCGAGTAATTTTCGGTTTCACTTTGTCTTCTTCAATTTTCTCGTCTTTTTTAATTGGCATTACTATTATTTATTAATTTATTGATTTATTAATTTATTAACTTTTTTCGCATTTTCGTAGTTTCGCATGTGCTTTCGCCTGCCTGCCGGCAGGCAGGTAGTTTCGCATTATTATCTTTTAATCACCAACCGCTTTATCATAATATCACGCAGTTTATTCTTAGGAAGCATATTCCAAACCGCCCGCTTTACAATCTCTTCTGGCTTTAAATCTTTCATCTTAGTAGTTTTTAAACCGCCTGGATAACCAGTATGATGATAATATACTTTTTGGTCTAATTTTTTCCCGCTAAACTTTAGCTTGTCTGCATTCTCCACCACAACATTATCACCCATATCCAAATAAGGCACAAAACTCGCTTTATTTTTTCCGCGCAAAAAAGTAGCCGCTTGCGTCGCAATCCTGCCAACCGCCTGTCCTGTTGCATCTATTTTATGAGTTTTACGTTGGATTTTACTAACCGACATAATAATTATTAAAAATTATTCGCAAATAACATTCGCATTCATTCGCATACAAATTCGTGTACATTCTTTGCATTTAACATAATTAAACGAATTCAATCTGTGCCATCTTCGCCCCGTCTCCTTTCCTCGGCTCTAATTTCACAATCCTCGTATACCCGCCTTTCCTCTCTTTATATTTTGGTCCATAAACCTCTAACATATTTTTTACCGCATTTTGGGTTGTAAACTTAGGAATCAATCTCCTTCGCACTGTTAAATTATTATCTCCGGCAATCGTCACCAGCTTTTCGATATAAGGCCTTAACTCTTTTGCTTTTGCTTCTGTGGTTGTTATTTTTTCATACAATACCAAACTATCAGCCAAGTTTTTAATCAATGCTTTCCTTGGCCCAATTTCTCTGCCTAATTTTCGTCCCGTTTTTCTATGACGCATAACAAAAATAATTAACGTATAACGTATAACTTATAACCTTAAGTCTTCTTCGGTCTTCCCCGCTTCTTTGGTTTTTCGCTTGGCACCTCTTCTTCTTTTTCTTCTTCTTTTTTCCCTACCCCAAGTTGCCTGTCCCGAGCCTTGTCGAGGGATATCGAAGGGTCTTCTTTAACTTTTTCTTCTTTCACCTCCCCTGTGTCTTCTTTTTCCTTTTCAACTTCTTCTTTAGCTCCGCTTACTGTATCAATCACAAAATTAAATTGCTCCATCAAAATCTTGCCTGCTTCCTTCACAGCATCCTTAACGCTGATAGTCCCATCGGTTTCGATATCCAAAGACAATTTGTCATAATCTGTTCGCTCACCAACACGGACATTTTCTTTGTTGATTCCTACTTTTTGGATAGGCGTATAAACAGCATCAAGCTGGATCACTCCGATTTCCGGCTTTTCCCCTTTTCTGTCCTCTACCGGAATATACCCCAAACCCTGCTCCACCCAAATTTTCATTTCCAGTTCGGTATTCTTGTCTGTTAAATTACAAATAACCACATCCGGGTTAATAATCTCCACATCCGAATTTTTTACAATATCTGCTCCTGTTGCTGGCTTACAGCCCTTAGCTTTAAGCAATAATTCTACCGGCTCTTCGCTGTGGAGTCTTAAATTTAATTGCTTCAAATTAACCATAATTTCCACCATATCTTCCTTTACGCCCGGCAAAGTCGAAAATTCGTGCTGCACTCCTTTAACCTTAAAAGCAACTGCCGCTGCTCCGGGCAAAGAAGAAAGCAAAACCCGCCTTAAAGCATTACCAATTGTTATGCCAAAGCCAGGATAGCAAGGTTCGATCGTAACCACGCCATGATTTTTATTCTCTTTATCCTCTATTACCTCAATTTTTGACGGCAAAGAAACTTTTTGCATAATTTTTAGATTTTAATTTTTAAAAAATATATGAATTAATTTTCGCATTTTCGTAGTTTCGCATGTGCTTTCGCCTGCCCTGAGCATAGTCGAAGGGTAGTTTCGCATTATCTAAATTATTTTGAATAATACTCAACTATCAATCTTATATCAATATTCCTTGGTAAATCATCTTCACCAAGATTGCCTACTGCCTTGATTTCTTTCTTTTCCGAATCATAAGCAAGCCAGCTTGGTACTTCGTCTTTATTTTTAGATTTATTAAACTCCTCAATCTTTTTAGCTAATATACTCTCTTCTTTTGCTCCGATTGTATCACCGATTTTTACAATATACGAAGGGATTGACATTTTTTTGCCGTTAAGCAAAACCAAACCATGAGAAATCGCCTGTCTGGCCGAATCTTTAGAATCCATCAAGTTCGCTTTATAAATTACATTATCCAAACGATGTTCAAGTAAATTTAAAAAATTATATCCCACATCACCTTTCATCATAGAGGCCTTAACAAAATAATTCTTGAACTGCTTTTCCAAAATTCGATAACTCTTTTTGGCTTTTTGTTTTTCTCGAAGCTGCAAACCATACTCAGACAATCTGGGCTTTCTTTTTGATCCATGAGCACCTGGCGGATAATTTCTTTTTATCATAGCACATTTTGGAGTATCACAACGCTCACCTTTCAAAAAAAGTTTCTCGCCCGCCCTCCGGCATTGTTTGCATTTTGGATCTAAATCTCTTGCCATAAAAAAACGTTAGTTTCGTTAACTTTAGTATTTATACCCGTCTCACCTTCTTCGGCCGACAGCCATTATGAGGAGTTGGTGTAACATCTTTTATAGATAAAACAGTTAATCCGTTTATCTGCAAAGCTCTAATCGCCGCCTCTCTCGAAGCCCCCACTCCCTTAACAAAAACATTAACCTCCCTAAGCCCCCTTTCCTCCATCGCCTTTTCGCAAGCATCTCTAACTACCACACCTGCCGCATAAGGAGTCGACTTTTTAGGCCCCTTAAAACCGCATTTTCCAGCACTCGCCCATGACAAAACATTTCCATTTTGGTCGGTCAAAGTTATAATTGTATTATTATAAGTCGCTTTAACATAGGCCTGGCCTTTTTTAATCAATTTCAAAACCTTGTTTTTCTTTATCTTTTTGTTTGATTTCTTTGCATCTTTTTCCTCGTCTTTACCTGCCCTGAGTTGTATCGAAGGGTCTTCTTTATTCCGGGAATCCAAAACCTTGTCCAAATCCTTATCTTTGGCTTCTTTCTCCCCTGTCCCGAGTTGAATCGAGGGGCCTTTTTCTTCAATTTTCTTGTTATCCTCTGGCATTTATACTAAAAATATTAATAAGTTAAAATTAAATTCTTATGTCTTTTCTAAAGATCTCTTCTTCCCGCTGGTTGCGGTTTTACGCACATTGCCCCTAACCGTCCGGTTATTTGTTTTTGTCCTTTGGCCTCGAGCCGGCAATCCTCTTGCATGCCTTGTTCCTCTGTATGCGCTAATCTCTTTTAATCTTTTTATATTTGATAAAACTTCTCTTTTTAGCTCTCCTTCAACTTTATAATCCTTCTCGATTATCCCTCTTAATTTATTAACATCCTCGTCGCTTAAATTTTTCACCCTTGCAGTCAAATCAATTCCCGACGTTTCTAAAATTTTCTTTGATAAATTGCGGCCTATACCAAAAACATAAGTCAGTCCGATTTCGACTCTTTTTTCATTCGGCAAATTTACTCCAGCAATTCGTGCCATGTTTCAAAATAAAATATCAAAAATAAAAAATAAAATACACAAACTCTAAAATATAAATATATAAACTTTTTTATTTTTTATATGTGTTTTTAATTTTTTGTTTTTCATTTTTTATATTAATCACCCTTGCCTTTGTTTATGTTTCGGATTACTGCAAATCACCCGTACCCGCTTTTTACGTCGTACAATTATACAATCTTTGCAAATTTTCTTAACCGAGGACTTAACTTTCATAAAAAATAAAATTACAAAATAAATTAGTCGTCTTTTAGTTTCTGTAAGTTATTCTTCCTTTGCTTAAATCGTACGGGCTAATCTCCAGCTTAACTTTATCTCCGGGCAAAAGACGAATTCGGTTCATACGCATCTTTCCAGAAAGATGCCCTAAAATTTCGTTGCCATTCTCTAATCTAATCTTAAAAGTCGCTGCCGGCAAAAGCTCCAGCACCTCCCCTTCTGTTTCAATAAATTCTTCGTTTTTAGCCATAAATACTAAAACATTAAGTTGCTTTTATAAAGACCTAATAAGGCCTTAAAGCAACTTTCTAAAGTATCTTTTTACTATCTTTCCATATACCCAATACTACACTATATCAATTTTTATGTCAAACTTTAAGGTACGCCCATTTTAACTTGCGATACAGCTTGACTATCTATTTATACATTGGCTAATCTGAGTCCCGCCCCGCACTAAGCCCCTCGCAAAATATGACTTTCAATAAAATAAAGCCGACCTGCCCGCCGAAGCCTTGGCGTAGGCGGGAGGCGTCTCCGCGCACCGAGTAATATATTTTGCAAAAATGTCTTCGGGCTTTAGTGCGGGGTCAAACTTTAAGGTACGCCCATTTTAACTTGCGATACAGCTTGACTATAAAAAACAGGCCCAAATAATAGACAAGAACCTCAAAAATTGATAAAATTCTATTGTCCTTAAAAATTACCATTTTATCTATTATTAATCATAACTTAATTAATATTTAGGGTCTTGCCTAGAAGATTCTAGACAACTAGTTAAAAATTATCTTAGTTAGTACTTTGTAAATGTCTTTTCCTCGGTGATTGAATCTAAACTCTGCTTCTTTTAAATGGAGGTAAAACTTGTCTCTTCTAATGCCGTTGTGCTTTCTCATCTTACGTTTAACAAAGGACCAGAAGGACTCAATACCATTGATGTGGTGGTTACGATTAGTAAACTCTTTGGCGTGATTAATCCGGTAATGCTTATAGCCAGAGAACACCAGTCCATCATAGCTGCGCCATTGGTCAGTATAGATGCAGGTCCTTGATTTTTTGACTAACCTTCGGATAATTGGCAGTAAAGTCTTCCTGGAAGCGTCAGGAATTATTGAGGCGTAAACTAAGCCATTGCGCTTAAGAATTCCTATTACTGGTATCTTACTCTTCGTGCTTCGGCCTCTGCTATCACCTTTACGCCTGGCCCCAAAGTAGGATTCATCTATCTCAATCTTACCTGATAACTTCTTAATGTTATTCTCCTCATACTTAGCAATCTTTTCTCTAAATATCTGGTAATATCTGTCTGTAGTATTTCGATTTAAACCTAACTGTTTACTAGCCTGAGTACTGGTTAATTCTAAACAAAAACTTTTTAATATATTCGTTATCTTAAAATGGCTTAATTTGCTAAATTTCATAAGTCTTACTAGGGTTTCATGATTATTATATCATAATTTCCTAGGCAAGACCCAATAATAAATAGTAAATAACGAAATATGCCTAAGAAAAAGGCAAAAACAAAAAAAAGTTTTGGAAAAAAACCATTAAGGACAAAAAAAGCCAGACCAATAGCAATAGCAAAAAAAGGCAAAAGAGTTTCTAAGGGAACCCCTAAAAAGTACCAGAGAGCAGTTTGGCCGCTAGAGAAAGCAGAAGAATTGGTTAAAAAAGGAAGAACAATGGGATTTGTTACCGAGGACGAGGTTTTGCAGGTTCTTGATAATCTGGAAGATTACTTGGTTCAGTATGAAGGGTTTATAGACGAGCTGGAAGGAAACGGGATAGTGGTAAAAGAGACCGAGGCAGGGGTTTTGGACAAGCATTTTTCGATGCTGAATGGAGCGGTCGAAGCAGAGGATGTAAAAGTTAAAGGCAAGAAAAAGAAGAAGACAAAAGGGGAAGAAAAATCGGGACCAGGCGGAAAGAAACCAATTGCTTCCAAGATTTTGGGCTTTGATTTAACTGATATTTCGACAGATTCGATCCAAATGTATTTGCGGGAAATTGGCAAAGTGCCGCTTTTAACTCCAGAAGAAGAAACCAAGTATTCGAAACTAAAAGATAAGGGTGATATGGAAGCGGCGATGAAGCTGGTGGAAGCAAACCTAAGATTGGTAGTGAGTATTGCTAAAAAATTTGCTGGTAGAAATCCTTCGCTTTTGGATTTGATTCAAGAAGGGAACATCGGCCTTTTTAGGGCGGTGGAAAAATTTGATTATAAAAAGGGGTATAAGTTTTCGACTTATGCGACTTGGTGGATTAGGCAGGCGATAACCAGAGCAATAGCAGACCAGTCCAGAACAATTAGAATTCCGGTGCATATGGTGGAGACGATTAATAAGTTCCAGCAGGTTGAGCGGAGATTAATTCAGGATTTGGGCAGAGAGCCATTGCCAGAGGAAATAGCCAAAGAGATGAGCGAAGATATAGATAAAGTAAGGCATATTATTGAGATTTCGCAGGATACGGTATCGCTTGAAACCAGTGTTGGAGATGATGATGATGACAGGGATTCGACATTGGGAGATTTTATAAAAGATGATAAAACAATAACACCGGATAAAGTAGCGGCTTTACAGTTGCTTAAAGATCATGTAAAAAATATTATTAGCGACTTAACGCCAAGAGAACAGAAAATTTTGGAGATGAGGTTTGGTTTAACAGACGGAGTGGCGCATACTTTGGAAGAAGTGGGCAGGGAGTTTGGGGTAACGCGGGAGAGAATTAGGCAGATTGAGGCGAAGGCGTTAGAGAGGATAGAAGAGCACGGGCAGATGAGAAAGTTGCAGGACTACTAGTTTATTGCGCTCCCCCTCGGTGCGACTCGGGGTCGCTTTTATTGGTTTATTGGTTTATTTATTTATTTTTTTGTTATGACTGATTTTTAGGAAAGCAATAAACTAATAAATCAATAAAAACAACACGTTCGGGAGTAGCTCAATGGTAGAGCAATTGACTGTTAATCAATAGGTTGTCGGTTCGAGTCCGACCTCCCGAGCCAACCTAGTACGCGTTTCGAGAGACCGGTTTGCGTCGGAAACGCGTAATAGGTACTAAAAAACACCTTCATATAATGGTGTTTTTAGTTGACTTTTTAGGCTAAAAATGCGAATATAAGAACAAAGGTAATCTCAAAAATTATGCCACGAAAAAAAATAATCAAAAAAAGCAAAGCCATTGAATCTTATGCTCATGAAGGTGAAAAACGCAAAAATAACCCACCAGTGGGTTTAGTTTCTAGTGCAACTGATAAACTGGGAGTAGGTAAAAAAAAGTATAAACACGACCCACATATTGATCCATATTTGAGTTGGGCTGGAAGAAAAGAAGGTACCGAATTTGAAGTGCCAAACGTTAGCTTGCATATTCACGAGAGAATAGATCCAAAAAGAATTACAAAGACGTTTCTTAAAAAAGACATTGGCCCGAGGCAGGCCTCTCTTTTTGAGCAACCCGATAATGTGCCGCCACTTCATAAGGCAATTGATTTTTATAAACATGAACAAGATTGGACAAACCGTTTAATTGCCGGGGATTCTCTTTTGGTAATGAATAGCTTGCTTAATAAAGAAGGTATGGCCGGTAAAGTGCAGATGGTTTATATTGATCCTCCTTATGGTATTAAGTATAATTCAAACTTTCAGCCATTCGTGAATAAACGAGATGTCAAAGATAAAGATGAGGATATACCAGCGGAACCGGAAATGATCCAAGCTTTTCGGGATACTTGGGAATTGGGTATTCATAGTTATTTAACACATTTGCGAGATAGGTTATTGCTTGCGAGAGAATTATTACATGAGAGTGGAAGTTGCTTTGTTCAAATAAATGATGAGAATGTTCATTATGTAAAACAGGTTATGCAGGAGGTCTTCGGCTATACTAACTGTGTAAACATTATTCCCTTTAAAAAGAGGGCCTCGTACTTGGATAGATTCGGTAAGGGTTTATTTGAATTATTTGACTATATCGTTTGGTATGCAAAAGACATAAAAAAGTTGAGAGTTAATACTTTGTATAAATCGATGAATAAGGAAGAAAATTTAAGAGGAGAATTTAGATATTATGAAGAAAGAGATGGGATAAGAACAATAACTGAAGAAGATATATTAAATGCAAATTTAGATTTGTCTAAAGTATTTAGGACGCACTCTGCATCCAAGAAAAGCGCAGATCCAAAGAATATTGAGCCGATAGAAATTAAAGGGAAAAATCTTTATCCCCCAAAAGGTCATGAATGGAAGACGGATTCTAAGGGAATAGAAAAACTTAAGAAATTAAATAGAATTATCGGGACAAGTCAATCACGGCCATACAAAATTTATTTTACTGATTTTCCATACAGAGTATTAAATAATTTATGGGATGATACTTTGGCTGAACAGTTTCCAATATATGCCGTACAAACAGATGAATTACCTATACAACGGTGTATGTTGCTTACAACAATGCCTGGCGATTTGGTTTTAGATATTACGTGTGGGAGCGGGACAACTGCTTTTGTGGCAGAGCAATGGGGTAGAAGGTGGATAACTTGTGATACATCACGTGTTGCTATCACCTTGGCAAAACAAAGATTAATGACATCTAAATTCAATTATTACCAATTAGCCCACAAGGAAGAAGGGGTGTTGAGTGGATTTAAATATGAAACTGTTCCTCACATTACTCTTGCCTCTATAGCTAATAATGAATCTGCAAAAGAAGAGACACTCTATGATAAGCCTATAGTAGAGAAAAACAAACTCCGGGTTACCGGCCCCTTTACTGTTGAAGCAGTACCAAGTTTACGCGTAAAATCTTTTGATGGAAAAGAACAAAAAATTGAAGGCACTGGTAGGGAGCTTGCGTATACTGGTGAAACAGGTAATCAGACGCTATGGCGGGATGAATTAAAGTCCACTGGCATTCGTTCTACTGGTGGTAAAACTATTCTATTTTCTCGGATAGAGCCAATGCTTGGCACTCAGTTTTTGCATGCCGAGGGGGAGATTTTAGAAAAGAATGGCGATAATAAAAAAGCAGTAATTAATTTTGGTCCTGATTATGGCCCGTTAGAGCAGAGGCAGGTTGAGGAAGCTATAAAAGAAGCCAGGAGTTTAAAAGAAAAACCTGATTTTGTAATTTTTGCGGCCTTTCATTTTGATCCAGAAGCAGCGAAGGATATTGATCAAATTGATTGGCCAGATGTTAAAATTCTCAAAACTCAAATGAGTGTTGATTTATTAACCTCTGATTTACGCAAGAAAAGATCATCCAACCAAAGTTATTGGCTTATTGGTCAGCCGGATGTGGAAGTTGAAAAACAAAAAGATGGTAAGTATGTTGTGTCAATTCATGGTTTTGATTATTATAATCCAGTAACAGGCGAGATTGAATCAAAAAATAATAAACACATAGCAATGTGGTTTTTGGATACTGATTATGACGAAAGAAGTTTGCTGCCAGAGCAAGTATTTTTCCCCAATAGTGACAAAAAGCGCGACTGGACACGATTGGCCAAGGCATTGAATGGTGATGTAGATGAGGATCTTTTAGAGGCCTTTTCTGGAACAAAGTCACTGCCATTCGAAGCTGGTGACAAGAAAAAGATCGCTGTTAAAATTATAGATAATCGTGGTATTGAATCTTTTGTAATTAAAGATTTAGATTAAAGAATATGAGCCAGAAATCAATAGACAAATTAATTGTTAATAATCCTTACGAGGAGCCAAATGAACATTGGGTTTATGATCGTGAAACTCAAGGTTTTGATTTAAAACAAGGAAGGAGAGCATCTGGCTATTGGAGGTCAACTTTAAGAGGAAGACAAGGGCCAGATGATCCTGGTGAATTTGTAGAAATACCGTTGGTAAACAAAATTAGGCCAAGAATAAAAAAATGGCGTGAGAATGGTTACCCAAATGTTACTGGTGTGACCAGGAAGCTTTTAGAACATTGGTATAATGTGTCTGGTCTATCCGAAGACCAAAAACTTTTTTGGTGCCAACTTGAGGCAATAGAAACCGCTATTTGGTTAGTAGAGGCAAGTGATGCTGAAAAGCAAGGCATAGATATACCAATAATCGGTGAATGGGAACGGCAATGCTTAAAATTGGCAACCGGTACTGGGAAAACAGTGATAATGGCGATGTTGATTGCTTGGCAGGCCCTTAA
>JABMQE010000044.1 GCA_013203415.1 Candidatus Falkowiibacteriota bacterium
AGGTGTTTTTTGTTTGGCGTTTTTTTATTTTATTTATTTTTGTTATCCACAATGATTATTTGAGTTAATTATGGTATTATTAAATTAGTTAAAAAGATTAAGTATTTTCTTAAATAAATTAATCTTAATTTTAATCATATGCCTAAAAAGATTCTTATTGCCGAAGACGACAAGCCAATGGCCAAGGCAATGCAATTAAAACTTGCTAAATTTGGTTTTGAGGTTGAAATAGCTGCTAACGGGGAATTAGCGCTGCAAGCTTTGGATAAGGGAACTTTTGATTTGATTCTAAGTGATTTGGTGATGCCTAAAATGGATGGTTTTGAGCTGTTGGCTGAAATTAAAAAACGCAATATTAAGACACCGGTTATTGTTACCACTAATTTGGGTCAACCAGGGGATGAAAAAAAAGCCAAGGAGCTTGGAGCCAAGGACTATTTTATAAAATCTAACACAACTATTTTAGCTTTAGTTGACCATGTTAAAAATTTTTAAATACTTAAAAACTTGAAGTTGGCTTGTATTAATTGGCTAAAGGAGGGTTTTTAGTTAAACAAAAAATATATGCAACTTAACAACAAACAATTAAAAGATATTCTTTTAAAAGGAGATTATGTGAGTAGTGAGGATATGCAGAAGGCGGAAGAATACGCAAAAAAGAATAAATCATTGATTGTTGATTATTTATTATCAAACGATTTAATCAGCAATGATATATTGGGCCAGGCCGCAGCAGAATTTTTTAAAGTAGAGTATGCTGATTTGAACTCCAATCAGCCTAGCCGTGAACAGGTATTAAAAATTCCAGAAGACGTGGCTCGCAAGTTTCGTCTTATTTTATTTAAAGAAGATAAAAAGGGGAATGTGGTTGCGACCGATAATCCCGGACAAAAAGGAGCTTTGGCGGCTGCTAGCCAGGCATTAAAAACAAAGAAGGTAAGGCTGGCTTATTCTTTGCCAGAAGATATTAATATTGCTTTTGTTCATTATCGCAAGACCTTGGATACGCGTTTTAACGAAATTATCAAGTCCGAACAAAGGGTTGCGCCGGAAATTATTGATGAGATTATTAAAGACGCTTTAACATTTCACGCTTCGGATATTCATTTTGAACCGCAGGAAAAAGAGGCAGTAATCCGTTTTCGGGTTGATGGGGTTTTGCAGGAAGCAGGCCGGGTTTCCAAAGAATATTATGAAAATATTTTAAATAGGATTAAAGTGCAGGCAAATTTGAGAATTGATGAACATTTTGCTGCCCAAGACGGAGCAATTAGAATTAAAGATAATGATAGGCAGGTTGATATGCGTATTTCTGTCGCCCCGACTGTTGATGGCGAGAAAGTGGTCATCAGGCTTTTAGCTCAATATGTGCGAGGGTTTACTTTAGCTGATTTAGGTTTATCACCCAGCCACCAAGAAGAGGTTAACAAAGTGGCGCGCAAGCCTTTTGGCATGATTTTGGTGACTGGTCCGACTGGTTCTGGCAAGACAACCACCTCGTACGCATTATTGAAACTTCTTAACCGGCCCGAAGTTAATATTACCACGATTGAAGATCCGGTTGAGTATAAAATTACGGAAGCAAATCAGATTCAGGTTAACAGCCAAAAAGGTTTGACATTTGCCAAGGGTTTGCGCTCGATTGTGCGCCAGGATCCTGATATTATTTTGGTGGGTGAAATTAGGGATAATGAAACAGCGGAAATTGCGGTTAACGCGGCTTTAACCGGGCATTTATTATTATCAACTTTTCACGCCAATAACGCGGCCACAGCTATTCCTAGACTTTTGGATATGGGTATTGAACCGTTTTTATTGGCTTCTACTTTGGAGGCGGTTGTGGCCCAAAGATTAGTGCGTAAAATTTGTGATGACTGCCGTTTTAGTTATTCGGAAAAATTTATTAATATTGAAAAATTGATTCCTGACGCCAAGAGATATTTTGGCGATAAAAAAGAGGTTACTTTGTATAAGGGCAAGGGCTGCAGCGCTTGCGGCAATGTTGGCTATAAAGGCAGAACCGCGATTTTTGAGGTTATTTCTATCAGTCCGGAAATGGAAAATTTGATTTTACAAAATCCATCCAACCAGCAGGTGTGGGAACTGGCTAAAAAACAGGGCGTCCGTTCATTTTTTGAAGACGGGATTGACAGGGTTAAGGGCGGTGTTACTTCTTTGGAAGAATTACTGCGAGTGGCAGAGCCGGCCTAAAGAGTAAATTAAAATTTTTATGGAGATTAAAAATAAAAAACAACAAGGCGCTAATAAGTCGACACAATCTTTAGGGCCTTTTAAAAGATTCTTTCGCAATTTTGGCATAAAAAAAGAGGTCTATTCTTTTGTGGAAAATTTGTCAACCCTTTTGTCAACGGGGATGGATATTTCATCAGCTATGGGTTCAATTCGCGAAGAAACGAAAAAAGGGCGGATGCAGACAATTTTAAGCCGAATGGAGGAAGCAGTGGCTGGCGGTTCACCGCTTAATAAAGCGATGGAGAAGGCTCAAGTTTTTTCACCGCGCGTTTTGGCTTTGATACGGGTAGGGGAGCAGTCAGGCAAATTGACCGAGAATTTAGAAGTAGTGGTTTTGCAGAATGAAAAAGAAACACTTTTTAAATCAAAAGTGCGCTCGTCTCTTATGTATGCGGTGATTGTGTTTACTTTAACTATTGTGGTTGGTGTTGGCACAGCCTGGTTTACTTTGCCAAAAGTAGCTTCATTTTTTAACGAGCTCGACGCGGAATTGCCGGCTATTACCAGAGGACTGATATTTGTGGGAGAGTTTTTAAGCCAGTATGGAATTTTTATTATTCCAATATTTGCTTTAGGCGTGTTGTCCATCTTTTATTTTCTGTTTAGCTTTCCTAAAACAAAATTTATCGGACACGCCGCGTTATTTAGAATTCCTTTGGTTAGAAATTTAATTAAGCAGGTGGAGATATCCCGTTTTGGTTATCTTTTGGGAACAATGTTTGACAGCGGTATGTCGGTGGTGGATGCGGTAGAGTCTCTTGAGGGAGCAACGACTTTTAAAAATTATCAAAAGTTTTATGTTTATCTGAAAGGCAAGATAGAAGAAGGCAATTCTTTACAAAAAAGTTTTAATGAGTATCCGCGTATTCAAAAACTTTTTCCATCATCAGTGCGGCAGATGATTTCGGCAGCGGAAAAATCCGGCAAGTTATCAGCCATACTTTTGAGAATCGGCAAGTCTTATGAGCAAAAGACAGAAGCGACGGCTAGAAATTTGCCAATTATTTTAGAACCGATTATGTTAATTATTATTGGCTTGGGCGTGGCTTTAATCGCGTTGGGGATAATTATGCCGATTTATAATTTGTCTAGCATAATATAGCTTATGAAGGGATTTACCCAGCACCACTTTTATGTACTATGTCTATTTATTACAAAGTCAATTAAAAGAAAATCAA
>JABMQE010000045.1 GCA_013203415.1 Candidatus Falkowiibacteriota bacterium
AATTAAAGGAGGGGTTTGGGACACGCTTCACTACCCTGACCTCCCCTTTAATTCCCCTCCTTGGCAAGGAGGGGATACAATAGATAACTTTTTAAGGTTTCTCGTCTTCTTTTTTAGCCATGGCACGGCCTTCTTTTACGGCCTCGCTAAAAGTGGAAATAATCAGTTCTAGGGATTTTAAGGCATCATCATTAACAGGAACAGGATGAGTGGCAAGTTCTGGGTTTACATTAGTATCCACAAGAGCGACAATAGGAATCTTTTTTCGGCGGGCTTCGCGGATAGCGGTTTTCTCCCTTTTAACATCAATAATAAAAATGGCATCCGGAACTTTTTCTAAACCCTTAAGACCGCCGAATAATTGCTCTAATTTTCTGGCTTCTTCGTTAAAATCGGCCTGTTCTTTTTTGGTATATTTTTTAAGTTTGCCATGCTCTTTATCATCTTTAAGTTTTTTAAGCCGTTTTATCCGTTTGCTTATTTCTCTGTAGTTGGTAAGCATGCCGCCAACCCAATGGTTAACAACATAGGGCATGCCGCAATCATCGGCGGCTTTTTTTACAATTTTTTGAGCCTGTTCTTTTGTGCCTACAAATAAAATAATCTTGCCTTGTTGGGCAAGAGTTTTTACATACTCTAGGGCGTTGGTTAGATAATCAACGGTTTTTTCCAAATTAATAACATGGATGCCGTTTTTGTTGCCATAGATAAACGGAGCCATTTTCGGATGCCATTTTGAGACCTTGTGGCCAAAATGAACGCCAGCATTAAGAAGCTGTTCCAGGGTTGGAGTTTTCATGTTTTTAGTTCCTTTATTAGTCTCGCTTGAGTCAGAAAGCTCTGCGAGACACCGCTAATCCCGTCTTCTTACTGTTTGTCCTAGTCATGAGGCATGAGGCATGAGGCATGAGACTAGGCAGGAATGACAGTAATCTGGAATTATGAGTGGTTATTTAGATATGTTTTATATTACAGGGAATGGCATTAAATGTCAAGCTCGGCTATTGATTTTGACAAAAATGAGGGGATGTGATACATTTAAGATACGAAAAATGCGAAATATGCAAAACTACGAAAATGCGAAACACGTTTCTATTTTTTGCATTTTCGCATTGATTTCGCATGTGTTTTTGTAGTTTCGCATCATTTTTTATGAAAAAAGAAATACATCCACAATACCATACTAATGCCAAGGTTATCTGCGCCTGCGGGAGCACTTGGGAAACAGGGTCTACCAAAAAAGAGATCAAGATTGAAATTTGTTCGGCTTGTCATCCTTTTTATACTGGAAAACAGAAGTTGGTTGATACAGCCAGAAGGGTTGAGAAATTTGAGGAAAGGGCAGCGAAAAAAACGGCAATGGCAAAGGCAAGGAAAGGAAAGAAAGTGAAGAGGGCGGTTAGGGATAGCAAGAGGAAGTCGATAAGTGAGAAAGCCGAAGTTAAGAAAGTTAATAAAGTAGTTAATAAAGTAGTTAATAAGGTTAATAAATCCGACAATAAGTCCGATGCGAAAGATTCAAAAAAAGAAAAATAACATAGCTTAACTTATAGAAAGCTTTGCCGATTTTTGAGGCAGGGTTTTTTGTTAAATGAGGCATAAATTATGAATACAAAAGAACTTAAAACTAAATATCAAAATTTAGAAAAGGACTTGCAGAAGCCCGAAGTTTTGAAATCGCCTAAAAAACTTCAGCGGATTTCGGCAGAATATAATGAATTAAAAGAAATTTTAGAAAAAGCGGAACGGCTGGATACGATTGAGAAGGAAATTAAAGAGCTTGAGAATACTAAGGATGAAGAGCTTAAGGATATGGCTGGAAGTGAGATTGAGGGTTTAAGAACAGAAGCTGACGCTTTGGGGACTGAAATTGAGGAGTATCTTAATCCAAGCGACCCCAATAATAAAAAAAATATTATTATGGAAATTAGGGCTGGCACTGGCGGAGACGAGGCAGCTTTATTTGCTGGTGATTTGTTTAGAATGTATTCGCGGTATGCAGAGAAGATGGGCTGGAAAATTAGTTTAATTTCGGCTAACAAAACCGAGATTGGCGGGTTTAAGGAAATTATTTTCGAGATAACAGGAACAGGAGTTTATGGACATTTGAAGTTTGAGAGCGGGATTCATCGGGTTCAAAGAATTCCGGAAACCGAGAAATCCGGCCGGATTCATACTTCGGCGGCCTCGGTAGCAGTAATGCCAGAGGCAGAAGAAGTTGATGTTAAAATTGAGACAAAAGATTTAAAAATTGATACTTTTTGCGCTTCTGGCCATGGGGGGCAGGGCGTGAATACAACTTATTCGGCGGTTAGGATAACTCATTTGCCAACTGGGACTGTTGTGTCTTGTCAGGATGAAAGAAGCCAGACGCAGAATAAAGAAAGGGCGATGATAGTTTTAAGGTCGCGTCTTTTGGCAGAGGCGGAGGAGAAAAAACGAAAAGAAATGTCGGCCAATAGAAATTCGCAGATTGGGACTGGGGACAGGAGCGAGAAAATCCGCACCTATAATTTTCCGCAAGATAGGATTACAGACCATAGAATAAAAAAAAGCTGGCATAGTATTGAGAGGGTTTTGGGGGGGGAGATTAACGAAATTGTTTCTGATTTAAAGACGAGTACTAAATAATAGTATCCATACTGGGTAAAATATTATTGTATGGTTTCATGGTTACATTGCTAAATTGTTAAATTGTTTTTGTTTTTAAATAAGTGAAAAGCCGGTCGAATCCGCGAGGGATGACCGGCT
>JABMQE010000046.1 GCA_013203415.1 Candidatus Falkowiibacteriota bacterium
TATGTCTACACCTGGGCTGTTTTCTTTTATAAAAAAACACCACGCCTCATCGGCGTGATGTTTTCTCCTTCGGCCTCGACAAACGTCAGGGACGAAGGTGGCTAGAGGGAGTTGAACCCTCGATTGCAGGACCACAACCTACTGTGTTACCGTTACACCATAGCCACCATAATAATAAATTTTTAAGTTTTTTGTCTAAGGCAGTAAGTTTAGTCAAAAGTCCAAAGTCACAGGTTAACCAAAAACCAAAGACCAATGACCAAACTTACTGCCAAGACCATAAACCAATGACCTACGCTTGTGGAGCAGGCGGTGCTTGGGTAGGCGGTACTTGCGGAGCTTGCGGAGTTCCTTGGGTCATCTCTGTTTTTTTGGAAATCACAAAGATGTAAATAATCTCCAAAATCCCGACCGTGTTCAGGATAAGCATAACAATGTACCACGGCTTAGAGCCATTGCGCGCCGCTTTCCAAAGCGCAATTGCTTTCCAAATAACACTCCAAAGGCCAACCAAAACAAGCAAGGCAATCATCCCTCCTCCCAAAGCCGCGTTGTTAGCAAGCGCATCGTTTAATGCTTCATCAGGCATGAATTTTTTGTTAAAGATTAATAAACGTAAATAAAAATTAAAAATTAAAACTTATTCGCTGGTACCCCCGCTAGGAATCCCAGCCTCACGGCTGGTCACCCGCGAGGGTGAGAACCTCTAATCAATCTGAACTGGCTGGTACCCCCGCTAGGAATCGAACCTAGATCCTAGGATTAGAAATCCCATGTTCTATCCATTGAACTACAGGGGCTTGCATTTATCCCATTCTAACAAAAAATTCACCTCATGTCAATCCAAAATCGTAAATAAAAAATAAAAAATAAAAAATAAAAATTTTTTACAATCATGCATGTTCTGTCCTGTATTCAAAGGTTCTCACTCATACCTTTTCACACTCACCAAGGACTCATACCCCATCACCCCAGCCACTTCCTTCTTGCCCATCCCTTGCCTAATCATCTGATTCGCCAAAGAGTTTCTTATCACCTGTGGTGTGATTTTTTTCCCAATCCCTGCCATTTTCCCGTACTTCGCCACAATCCTTTGTATCGATCTGCTAGTTAAATTATTCTTGGGAATATATTGTTTAACCCTCCTCTTCTTGGCCGCCCTGTCGTGTCCGACAAACAAAGCCGGCGTTTTGTCTTTTCTTTTTTCTAAATATTTTTTTATCCAATGCTTGGCTTGGTTTCCTAAAACCACCCTGCGTTTAACTTCGTTCTTCCCCAAAACCCAAACCCCCTCCTGCCTAATGTCGCCTTTTTTTAAGCTTGCCAATTCACCCACCCTTAAAGCCGTTGCCAGCAAAACTTCCAAAATCGCCTTGTCTCGATATTTAATTATCTCTTCTGCCTCGGTTTCTAAAGGCGCTTCCAAAATCCTTTCCATCTCGCTTTCGCTTAAAAACTCTCTTGTCTGCTTTGGCACAGTTTCTAATTTTATCTTTTCCGGCCGAAGCACATTTATCCCTCTCCTCCGCAAATATTTTAGAAAAGATCTAATAGCAATCAAATGATAATTTTTTGTGTTTGCTTTCATCACTTTTTCCTTCGGAAATAATTGCGGATTTTTTTCTGGTAACTTGGAAAGCCATTCGCGATATTTATCAATCATTACTAGATTAATCTTTTCTGACGGGGGATTATGGCTAAATTTCAAAAACCGTCTTAAATAAAACTCATAATTCCTAACCGTCATCTCACTTTTTCTTGCCAGCTTTAGATGCAGTAAAAAGTCATCAATTAATTTGTTTATTTTTTTATCCATAACCCAATTCCAAGTTACTTAATTACTCGATTACTTAGTTACCTATATACATTTTACGACACTTTCCAAACATTGACAAGCCAAGTGCGATATGGTAAGATGGCACTAAGCGTTTAACACCCAAAACCCGTTATCTCCCCCTTACTAAGGGGGAGAATAAAAGAGGGGGTAAAAAGTCAGAGTACGTCTATTTTAAGACCCCTCCCGAGACCTCCCCTTGGCAAGGGGAGGATAACGGTTATGTTGAACTTTTATTAATCTAACACGGATTCTTGGTAAAAGGAGTTAGCGCCCTTTACTCAGAATTTCGTAAAGCAAAGGAACCTTATGCTAAAAAAGAACAAGAAAGAAAAAGTAATCGAGAAGTTTAAAACTCATAAAGGCGATACTGGTTCACCCCAGGTTCAAATCGCTATTTTATCCGAGGAAATCAAGGAACTCGCAAGCCATCTAAAACAACACAAACACGACTTCTCATCTCGTCGTGGACTCTTAAAAAAAGTCGGCCAACGTCGCCGTCTTTTGCGTTATTTACAGCGCGAAAACGAAAGAGCTTACGAGAAATTAATAAAAGCACTCGGATTAAAAAAATAAATTGCTATCCAAGTTATCTCCCCCTTACCACCTGTCCTGAGCAAAGTCGAAGGAAGGGGGAGAATTCCTGCCCGCCTCTGGAGGGAAAGAGGGGGTAAAAGTCAGAGTACGTCTATTTTAAGACCCCTCCCGAGACCTCCCCTTAGCAAGGGGAGGATAATAAAGTCGATTTTTAAAAAGTTAATACAAAGAATCCGGATTCGCAATTCGCGGCATTCGCATTCATTTGTAGATTTGCATTATTTTTATGACAAAACACCCAGAACAACGCGTCGGCGTCTTCATCGATGTCCAAAATTTATACTACTCCGCGAAAAATCTATTTCATGCCAAAGTGGACTTTGGAAAAGTATTAAAAGAAGCAGTCGGCCCGCGTAAACTTATCCGTGCTTTTGCCTATGTTATTCAGGCCCAGCTTCCCGAAGAAAAAAAGTTTTTTACCGCCCTAGATTCCCAGGGCTTCGAAGTAAAAATGAAAGACCTCCAGGTCTTTGTAACAGGCGATAAAAAAGGCGATTGGGATGTGGGCATGACTATTGATGCTATTAAAGTCGCACCCCAACTAGATGTCATCGTCCTTGTTACCGGCGACGGTGATTATATCCCTGCCATAGAGTATCTTCAATATCATGGCACCCAAATGGAAGTAATCGCTTTTGGCGAAACCACATCATCCCGCCTAAAAGAAATCGCAGACGACTTTACCGACCTTTCCGAAAACAGAGAACACTTTCTAATCCGCGAATACAAAAACCGCCCGCGCCCAAGCACCGCCACTCCCACTCGCTCAACCACCCCATCGAGCTCAGCTCGACCTGCCCCCACCCGCACACCTGCTCGCCCGCCAGCCAGAACCAGAACCCCAGTCAGACGCAGGACGGTTAGGCGATAAAACAAAAAACCACTCACAGTAGTGAACGGTTCTAAAAAATATTAATTTATTTTATTCGTTCATCAAATTCTTCTTCAGTGCAGATTTCTGATCCCGTTAGTTTTTTCATCAGCGCCTTAACAATATATTTATTAACCTCATTGTTTTTGAATGGAATTGGAAATGGTCTTTTCCAATAATTATACTTAACATTATATTGGTGCTTGCCTGCTTTTTCTACCGATACAAATTCCCTAGTATCTAACCATTTTAAAAATCTTTTCATTCTATTTTTCTTGATGTTTGCATAGGTGCCCATATTGCTATAATTACGCAGCAACCAGTTCTTTCTCAAAACTCATATCAGATTGTTTTATTGCGGCATCATTAAGCTCCTCTAACTGTTTAGCATTTGGCTTAAAACTTTTTCTATCTTGCAATACATCTAAATATTCCTCGGGGATCTCATACATCGCAAACAAAGCATCATTCACCATATAAACAAACTCTCGAGCCGACTTGGCTTGAGTCATAAATTCCTGGCCATCAGCATTAATCTTCCCAACAATATATTTTCCATCCCTAACCCATCTAATCGAGAGTTTATCCGGCAGTTTATTAAAGTATGCCTCTAATACTTCTTCATCAATCTGTGGCTTGAAAAAAAGGTTTTTAAACATAAATTTAATTTAAAAATTTTAGAATAATCAATCTTAATCCATTTTGCTGATTCTGTCAATATTATAACCCTGTTTACACCAGATGACAAATTTAGATTGTTGATAAGTTAGTGAGGTGGTTGCTCTGGACTTCAATGGCTGATAGAAGGAGAGCGGTGAGGAGGTAGGGATTCCATTAATTAAAAATAAGTAATTCTTAATTTATAGTTCTTATGATTGAAAACAATAAATATGAACCGGGGCGTCTTCTGGAGACGGGAGAGCAGGACCCTAAAATGAGAGTTGTTTTAGATGGTTTTTGGGAAGTTTTGGAGAATTTGCCGGAGAAGTTTAATATTTTCGGTGATGATAAGATAGAGGTAAAAAACATTACGAATAATAAAACGGTTCAGTTTGACGAAATTGAGCTAAGTGACTGGTGGCACGGAGGTCGTCAGAATTTTGAAAGGGAAATCATTAATAGATTAAAAACCTAACGCCCGCTCTATAGTTCCCCAAGTTTATAATTGGTCAAGTTGGTGGGTGATGGTATCACCCACCATAACAGACAAAGCTACTTTGCGACGTCCGTTATAGTGCGGGATACCATCCCGCACTATAACGTGGTCTCCATAGAATACGGGACTATGGAGTCATAATGTCATCACTTTCTATATTATTAAAATAATTTTATAGTACTATGAAAAAATTTTTATTAATATCAATTCTTTCCGTGTTAATTGTCTCTGGTTGTTCAAAAAATATATTAGAATCAGATCTAAAACATAAAGAAAAGTGTAGTGTTTATTTAAAGACAGCGCAAGACAGGATTAAAGAAGAAAACATAGAATATCAAGGCGTAAAGACCTTTTCGCATATTGGAACATATTATAGCAAATCCAAACAGAGCTGTATAACAAAATATAGAGGTCGCTTAAGCGGTTCACTGGACGAAACAATTTATTATTACAATGAGCTAACAGGGAGTAGCTTAGGTGGTTATTCAAAGGACCAAGAAGAAAACAGAATGGAGTTCGAACAGGATCTGCAGTTAGTGAAATAACTCGCCTCCTAACTAACACCAATCCCATGACCAACGAAATAACACCAACCGCCCCTCATAAGGACTTTGAAAACATCAAAAAAATTGATGAGAACGGTATTGAATATTGGAAAGCCCGTGAACTGTTGTCACTTTTGGGATACAAAAGGTGGGAAAACGCAGAAGAGGTTATTTCCAGGGCCAAAAGAGCATGCATCAAAAGCGGTCAGGCTGTGGATAACCATTTTCGTGAAGCCACGAAAATGGTCGAAATCGGCTCTAACACGGTTAGAAAGATAAAAGATTATAAGCTGGACAGATATGCTTGTTACTTAATTGCGCAAAATGGCGACCCAAATAAACCAGAAATTGCCCTGGCCCAGACATATTTCGCCATCCAAACCAGAAGGCAGGAGATATTAGAACAATTGCCAGATAACAAAAAAAGATTATTTATACGCAACGAAGTAACCGGCCACAATAAAAAACTTTTTACAACTGCCAAGCAAGCCGGGGTTAATAATTTTGGGAAGTTTAACAATGCCGGATACAGAGGTCTCTATGATGCGTCATTATCAGATATTGAACAAAAGAAAGGAATGTTTCTTATGGACAAAGTAAATATTGTTATAGTCGACGACGACAAGGAAGCTCTTGGTCTATTATCTAATTATCTTCTTAAGAAAGTCGAAAGCATTATTAAAACATTTTCTAACTCAAAAGA
>JABMQE010000047.1 GCA_013203415.1 Candidatus Falkowiibacteriota bacterium
AAATTTCCTTCCCAAAAAGAATCCCGCCGCCCCTCCCAATCCCAATAATAATCCGCCAAGAGGCAGAACAAACAAGATGCTTAAAGAATGAATCTCCCAGCCAGTCAAACGATTGAGCAGCACAAAAATAACAGCCGTAACTATGGAGCTAATTATTCCTAAAATATAAGGTATTAATGCCATGTTGTTTTTACTAATAATCAAAATTTATATTATATAAAAATTACTTTACCAATAAGTTATCCTCTCATCCGGTTTCATCAATCCCTTCTCGTACCTCTCAAAATCCTTTTTCCAGGCACCCTTCATTTCTTTTCTAAATCTCTCTAATACTTCTTTATCTCCTTCTTCGATTAAAACTTTTTCCAAAGACTCATCAATCTGCACATACCACTTGCGACTATTCTCGTTAAATCCTGATTCACGACTTTTTTTTATGGCATATAATAAATCTTTCTCTACTTTTTTGGGATTAAGTTTCTTTTGAGTTACTTTCTTCTCATGATAATTAAATAAAAAATCATTCTCCTCAAGCTTCTGCCTTATTTCGCCTGTTAAATAAATTGATGTGTGGGTCTGTAATGAAAACATCTTTATTTTTCGATATTCCAAGACATCAGATCTGTAAACTATGCCACTAGCAACAACTCGACCGTCTTCATAAAACTCACTTTGCTTTAAATCGGCTTCATAATCAATATAAACAGGCAGTCGTCTCCACATCATAATATAACGTCGTTCACCTTTTACTTTAACTGGAAAAAAGTCCAATGGTATTTTTTCGCCTTCTATAAAATCCTTAAATCGCTGAGTTGCTAATTTCATACCTCCTGCACTCATACCTTCCACATCAAGGGTCTCTTTAAAACCTTTTTTAAACAGTTTTAATTCTGTATCCTTATATCTGTCTGGTTTAAGCAGTAAATATTTATAAAATACTAATTCCTTATCCATCATCGTTGGTAACTCATCATAAAAATCCAACATTTTTTGAGGGGGATTATAACAAGCTACTTCATTATCCTCGTTACCATACAGGAATAACTGAAAAATCTCCTTGCTTAATTTTTTTTTGTTTGTAAATAAATTTTTTAACATAATTTTTATTACAACAAACTAACCCCATCAAACCTTAACCTAAACCGGCCACCAACCTCTTTTATTATCTTTTAGCAACTTTTTAATATCTTCGCTATCTTTTATTTCTTTTATATGGCTCCAGCGCTCATCCTTGCTTCTACCAAACTTACGCTTAAGTAAGCCATATACCTTCTTACTCTCTTCATAATTTTTCATTTTCGGATAATCTTCAAAATTAATCTGTGCAAAAATTATATCATTATGCCGGTCTTTTTTAGGGATATCAATATATACAGTGGTACCAACCACATTAAACCAATCCACAGGATGTTTACGGACATAATAATCAGTTAAATTATTCTTTACTTTGTACTCTTTATAATATTCATCCTCGCTGCCCTCTTTGCACAGTTTTAATTTATAACCACGCTCCTCAAGATGTTTCTTAATATCGAGTAAAGAATACTCTTCGTATTTATAAGGTTTAACTCTAGACATAAAAATTTATTACAGCGCCCACCAACCCTTCTTATTCTCCCCCCTATGTTTCTTTATCAACTCTTTTATATAATCCTCATCTTTTATAGCTTGTGGGACTTTGCCTTTTTCAATTTTAAATCTTCTTTTTAGCTGTTGGTAAAGTTTCATTGCTCTCTCGTGATATTCATCATACTCTTTTTGTAATCGTGCTATTTTTTCTTTATCACCTGCCTGTTTGGCATGATACAAATCAGAGTAAGTTTCATTAAGGGGTCTCCAATAAATACATGGAGCACCATGCGAATTCCATGCGCTTTCATCCTTAAATAATTCCAAATTCGGCAATCTAAGCTCAATATTATTATCAACCACCATAAAACCGCGTGATGCCCCTTTATCACTCCTATCATAAAATTCAACTTTAAATCCTTTCTCTTCAACAAAATTAACAATATCTTTTATTGAATACGTTTCACAATTATATTGAAATATACTGTCTCTCATAAAAAATTAGTTAAAAGTTAGCAAATTATTCAATATATAAATAATATGATATTCCGTTCTTCTCCATAAATTCCATTAAAGGGCCAGTGGGAGGATTCTCAAGAAATGCCACATTGGGTGAAATTCATCCGCCGAGTTCATTAATCGGATATCTGCATTTATTTGGTCTTTAGTAAGGCCAGTATAAGATACATTCCTTGCTTGCGTCTTAATCTCATTAGCAAATTTTTTATTTTCGACCCATAAATCAACAATTCGATCCCCAGATAAAAAAGGCGTTTTTTCACCGCCCAGCATCCTCTGCATTAATTCTTCCGCTTTTCTCCCTTTCTCATTAGAATCAAGAATTGTCTTGATATATCTCCATTGATTACGATCTACCGTATTCACAAATCGCATCTCTTTCCCAAACTTCCCCATCGTACCACCCGCTTCTTCCAAAAAATCAGACACTAACTTTGGTCTTGCTATTGCCCGCGCTTTGGCTAATGCAAACAACTCTTCAGCTGGAATAATATAAGCCGTGGCTACACCTATTAATTTACCATGGTAATAAATAATTCTCGCATCGCAACCATCAGGTTCCGTAGCTTGGTCGTACTCATTCTTTACCTCTTGCATTTTTACAGCCGCCGCGCCATACGCGCCCTTAACCTTATTCCATATATCTTGATTTGTCGTTTTACTTAAAATCCTATCAAATTCTATCATTGTTTCATCTAAATGAATAAGGCCCCTTCCTATCTGCCCAGCCAAACGAGTGCTAAATTCTATGTCATCACTTATCTCACTACCTAAACCCTCTAGAAAACCACTTATTTGAATCAGAGACAATGCTGATGTATTACCATCAAAATGACCGTATAACTCACAACGATATTCTTTTAAGTTAACCACCCCCACCAGACGGGTTGTGGTATCGTATTTAATTTCTTTTTTTCCCTCATATGTCTGGTAAATATCTCCATCTGTTCCCTGTCTAGCGTCATTTAATGGATAACCCAGTTCTCCCTCTGTTCTACCCATGAGTTTATGAACTTCTGTTATCAAGCCGTAAGTATAAAAAACAGAATTAAGAACTTTTGGACTGCGATCAGAAAACAAAGGAATAAAATAAGGATCATAGCCAAACACTTCACCATTAATAAAACTTTGATACCTTCCATTGTTTACCCCTCGTACTAGCTCTGACTCACCACCAAGCGTTTCGTCACTCACCGGAAATCCTATCTTCTTGATTATTACCTGATTATCCTTATCAAGCTTACTTAATATCTCTCCTCTGGTTCTATAAATATTACCATCAGTTCCAGCTGGACTATAATAAACTGTCCCCAAAGTTGTACACTTCTTTAAAAACCAAAAAGTTAATATCGGTTTGTCCTCGCAAATACTCTGAACATAAGTACCTAAAGTCGGCGAAAATCTAAAAGTATATGTATTCCCACTTTTAAGGTAGTTTAAATCTTCAGAATCCAAGCTCTTCTTTTCTGCAATATAACTATTAATCTTCTGTTTTATTCTTGAAGTTGTAGTCCAATAATCATACCACCCCTCCCTATAAAAATGCGCCGCATTCGAGGCCTGGATATAAGCATGGTCAACCTCCCCAAAACTAACACTTCCAATATTACAAGGATAGCCAAAAGTAGAACTCCAGTCCGACCCACCAGTCACCGCATTATACTCTGCATCTGTAATCCGACACATAACCTCATCGCTTTTAACGCTTTTAGAGTCCTCGTAGTAAAAACTCTCTTCTTCAAACTGCCGCAAAAATCCTTGCCTGCCTTTCTCATCCTCATCCACATATATATACTGTAAGAGCTCACTTGTTGTCCAGCCCCCATTACTTAAAACCTGCTCTCCTATGGCATATTGAGCTGTCCCATCTTCTGCTAAAGAAATATAGAAAAGCCCTCGCCAGTTCCCGGTCTCTACAAATTTATCCGGCGTAATAATCTCCTTGCCCAACGCCACCTCTGCGCGCATGTTCGCCTTAGTATTCTCGGATAAATCCAGCCCATCAATCTCTCCGCTGTTAGAAGCATCAATAATATGAACCGTATATTCATCTGGACGAGCATAAGCATACTGCAAACCCCGCACTGTAGAAATACTTTCAAGCCCGGCTATTTCTTCAAAAATCTCTGCCTCGTAAAAAGAAGCATTAAGCCCGGCCAGCAAATGGAAATCCCTTCTAAACTCTTCCCAATTATCCCGATTAGAATAATCAGAAACAAAAATTGTCCCGTCAATTGTTAATCCCTTAAACTCAAAAGTGGTCGGCACTCCCTCAACCTCGCTTAAAATCCTGTTCTGCGTTACCACTGCCCGAGTAAAAATAATATTATAAGAATGATCATATGCCCCAGCCAAAAGCCGGCTGTCTTCTTCTATTGTTTTTAAATACTCCCTTGCCAAACCAACATTGCCAT
>JABMQE010000048.1 GCA_013203415.1 Candidatus Falkowiibacteriota bacterium
CTATTAGCGCAAACAGCGCTGTTATTACTTTTTTCATCCGCTTCACCTCCTTTCCTTTAAATAGTAGCCTTAACTACCTAAGGCTCTGGTTATATTCTTCTATTTCTTTGTTCCTTTCTGTCCACCAGACCAAATATTCCTGGTAAGTATTGAAATTTTGGCCAGTAGCCTTTTCCAAGGCTTCTTGTTCTTGCGGGGTGATACCTATGGTTGGCGCAGAATAACCGCTACTATATCGCTTTTGATAATATTCCATCATGTCAAAAGCGCTTTCCGCGGTTAGGGTTCTGTCCATATAGCCCGGCTTATTCAGGTCATCCTTCCACCACATAGTGGGAATCTGAAAAACCTTGGCTACCATAATAAAGAGGCCGTAATCAACCGGGGAAAGAAGTGGGTAAGTAAAAAGCACGTACCACTTATCTAAAAAAAGCTCTTTAAGCTTCTCCCCAATCGGAGTTCCGTCCACTTTTTCCAGTTGCTCCTTGCTCAGGGCCGTCCCCACGGGAATGCCTAGTTTTTTATAGACGTAATCCCGCATTTGCAAGGCTTCTAAAACTTGAAACTTTTTGTAAAACTCCATCATAGCGGTATATTCTGGGGAGTCCTGCTTAATCTCCAGGGAATTTTCAACCGTAATGGCTGTAAAAAACCCTTGGTAATCACCAGGACTAACTTTACTCCATCCGCCGGCAACTTTGATATATTTCCCTTTCTGATTATAAAGCCGCGTTCCAGAATGGTCGGCCACGGCGACTAAATCGCCGTCCATATCTTTTAAAACTCCAGGGAAACTAATCAATAATCTTGGCTCTTTGCCGGACTGCTCCAGACGGACAGCGAAAAATGGTCCAACAACCTGCCATTCTTTACCTTTTTTATTCCACCTCATCGCCTTCCATGAATACGACGGGGTTTTAATCCCGAAGTCATATAGGAAAGCAGAATCGGCTACGTCCAGCTTGGCAGGAAGCGGAAAAACAATGTTAACCATAGACTCTAATTGCGCCTTGTCAAAATTCGGACCACTAAACATACCCTTCTGGTCCATTTTAGAACTCGCGCAACCGACCAATAACAAACCCATACAAATCACAACTATTTTTTTCATTTTCTATACCTCCTGAAATTTATTTTTGGGCTACCCGAATTGTTTCGGGCAACCAATTTATATCTATTTTTTCACTTTCATCTTTATCTTACCCTGGCCGACCAGTTTGTTTCTCTGTTCACGAAATTTTTCAGAAATAATACTTCCGTTCACAGACTTTTTGATTTCTTTAAAATCTTTTCTGTAAATCGGCCTGCCTTTTTCAGAAACAAAAAGTGAATACCAGTTGCCGTCTCGCCTCTTTTCTACCGACGTTTGATAAAAAAGGCCTTCGTCCTCGGTTTCAATTATTCGGACATCAACGGGTATCTCCCTAATTTCCGACTTTACTTCAACTATGTCCTGGCTTTCTCTTCCCTTTATTTTTCTTACCATATTTATCGCAAAAGCAAAGATTATAATTACCAGAATAGCTGCCGATAGAAAAAACCAAAAACTGCCTTTGGTTGCGGTGACTTCTTGTCGCGAATCGGTTTGTATACGGCCGACGGCTATCTCTAATTGCTTCTTTAGCTCTTTTTTGACGTCTAGCTGCCCTTTTTGAAGAGCTTTCATGCCAGTACTTAGAGAGTCTGACTTTCCTTTTACTTCTGCCACAGACCCTTTTAATGCACTGATTTCCTGGATGTTTATTGACTGCCCGTCCCGCAAGGTCGCAAACTCCATTTCAAGTTTTTTGGCCAAAGCCTTATTATCTACTTTCCAACTGGCTGGCATATAGACCAAAAGCTTAACAACGCGAAAGTCAATATTTTCGCTCTCATTGTAAACGTTGCCAGTTATTGACTGGATATTAATATCTGGACGCAATTTAACCAGCTGACCATTGACAGTTTCTGCCCGCTCTTGGGCCAACACTTCATTTCTCTTTTTTGGACCGGATTTATCTGTGTAGCCGCAGATTCTTACCATTGCTTCTTCCGGAATCCAGGCGGATGCCTTTAAAAGCTGATCTATCATGGCTGGCTGCCAATCGGCTTTGTTGGTTTCAAACTGGCCGATGTAAAACTGACCGATTTTTTCCAATTCGTTTGCTTCGGCTGAGACAAAACTAATTATTGTCATAGCCACAATTGCCAATACTACCTTAATTCTAATTCTTTTTTTCATTTTCTGTCTCCTTGTTTGCCCATTTGGGCATAAATTGTCAAGGTTCCTTGCCTAATTTACTTTAACCGCATTTGCAGGCCAAGTTTAAACGGAACTTACCGTTTATAAATTAGGCAGCCAATCTTAAGCAGATTTTAACTGCTCAAATTTAGCTGACTAAAAAACAGTAAATTTAAATCAACCTTAAAATTAAAAAAACTGCCTCATATCACCATTATTAAAATTATCTTCCCTGCGCTCATCGGCCTGTTTCTCCTGACCATTAAATTCACTATCTTCCTCGCTTCTTTCAGTTATATTGCCCATATCATTATTTTCATTAACCTTAAACAACTCTTCTCCTTTAAAATTCGGCTTAGCCTGCTCAGATGGAGAAAAATAATCTTGTTCTTCAATAATTTTCTTGTTATCTTTAGTTTTATTTTTTTTAGTTTTATTTTTTTTCCATAATCTTATTCTGTAATTTGGAAATAAATATACAAATATAGCTCCTAAAATTATACCGCTAATGATTGCTAGGACTAAGTTAACGATTAAATTAGGCTTGACCGGGTAATTAGTTGTTATCGGCTCGTCAATAATTCTAATTGTTACTTTATCGCCGCCGCCATGATATTTATCATGCTTTGTTTTTAAAGTATAATTTATTGCTTTAGCTATCTTTTCCGCCTGGATTCTGTCTTTATGATAAGTATTAATCACAATAATACCGGTATCATTAATCGCCTTGGCGGCAATAGTTTTATGCCATTGCTTTTTTCTTTTCTGCTCATCCTGGCTGAAATTATCATTAATATTAAAACCGGATTTCATTACTTCGTTAAAAAAAGAAGTTGAATATA
>JABMQE010000007.1 GCA_013203415.1 Candidatus Falkowiibacteriota bacterium
AATATTAATAGATTTGAAAAGAGCCCCTTATATTAAAAAGATGTTTGAGAAGGTGGCCTACGAACAGTGGAGCGGTAGAAACTTGCTAAGATGGATCCAAGATGACACAGATTTCAAAACAAGGAATAATAAAAACATTACCTTAAGCACAATTTACAATATTCTGGGTGAAACTTTCTACTATGGAGAATTTGAGTATCCAGTTGAAAGTGGCAAATGGTACCAAGGCGGACATGATGCAATAATCAACAAAGAACTCTTTGAAAAAGCCAGGGAACAATTAAAAAGAGATAACATAGAAAGGCATGAATGCAAAGAATTCGCTTTTACCAAATTAATAAAATGTGGAAATTGCGGATCAGGAGTCACGGCCGATGAAAAATTCAAAAAACTGAGCGACGGCTCAGTTAGAAGATATGTCTATTACGGCTGTACTCGATCGAAAAACTTAAATTGCAGAGGCGGTTATCTAAGGGAAGAAGAATTAATCAAGCAACTAGCCCAAATACTAGACAAAATTGACCTCAACGACTTAGGCATCCAAGGTCAATTCAAAGAAGAGGTTGAAAGATATTACAAATTTAGTAAAGGAGTGCTTGGAATAAATAAAGATTTTGAAAAGCAAAAAGATGTTGATGTTAGAAATTATGCTAAATATATTCTTAAAGAAGGATCGATTTTAGAAAAAAGAGAGCTACTAGCTAATTTACAGAGTAAGCTGGTTATGAGCGATAAACAAATCAAACTAGAAAATAATTAATGGCTTTAATGTAATTTATTTTTCTATTCATCAATAGCTACCTCACCACCTCAAACAAATTTTTCGGGTCATCTAAAACTTTAAACTCCCACTTTCCAAAATTATCATTTGCATTAACGGCTTTAACCCACTCTTTCGCTGCTTGCCATTTTGCTTTGTCTTGTTCTTTGATTTGACCTTTAACCTCAAGAATTAAGTGTCTATTATTCTTAAATTTAATAATATAATCCGGATAATAAGTGTGTATTTGCCCTCGCCATAAATAAAATATCTCAAAACCAAGATGATCATTTTTGGCCCAAGAAACTAGGCCCGGTATTCGATTTCGTTCAAATTCAAAACCAATTTTTTCCCAACCGCTATCAGTAACAATATGGCTCATCTGACTTTTTTTAACTGGTTGCGTCGACTTAGCAGTATACCATGTCATAGCAGTGGCAGTACTTCGCTTTGGGCGCACCGGGTCCAACACAGCCACGGGTGATTCCTTGCTAGATCCTTGGATAAAATTGCCAATATGATTAATAATTTTTTGGAGGTTGAGGGCGATGATAATATTTTTTAGTTTCTTGGTGCCAGAAAAGAGTGGGACTTTTATCAAAAGTTTCTTTGATGTCAAAAATTCATCAATAATCTGAATCAATTGCCCAATATGACTGCCGGCATCACCTCCCCAGTTTTTACCAAACTGTTCATGCAACCTTGATGCAGCTTGTAATTTTAACTTTTGCAAACGATGCTTCTCTGCTAACCTTTCCAAGTCCACTTCAGTAATTTGATCAAACTTTGGTTCACCATCTATAACAGGAGCAACTTCCACGACAGTTGGAGTATCCTCTGAGGATAAAATTATCTTTTCTAATTTATCCCAGTCCAAATCTAAAAAATAATTTAATTTATAATCAACCCTTAAAACATGCGGCCAATCTATGGCTAATTTTTTTCTTTCTTTAATTGGTTCGATTTTTGTCTTTGGTTTTTCTGGACCTATAGGCCCTTCTTTTCCCTCTGCGGGCAGAAATGTAAATGGCACACCAAAAACTGTTACATATTCTGGATCGTATAGACCAGTTTCTTTGTTTACGTCATAGGAAATCCGACGAAGACCCCTACCAACAACTTGTTCGCACAACAACTGACTAGTGAAAGCCCGAAGCCCCAGAATATGCGTTACGGTACGTGCATCCCAGCCTTCAGATAACATATTCACGCCAATGACACATTGTACTTGTTCCCCAGGTTTTCCTTCTTTACCAACTGTATTAAATTTATCACGCACCATCTCAACTAATTCTTTCTTTGATTTATTAAGTTTTTCTTCTTCATTAGATTCTATTTTGTCCAAAGCGTCCTGGTCAATACGTATCAATTTTGACTTATCAGACAATTCATCAACCGCAAAATATCCATTCATAATTGAGTATTCAAGTCGGGCCGCTGTTTCAATACGATTAGAAATCATAATCATAACAGGAGGAGTTTCCCGTCCCTGCTTCTTCCATTTATCCTTTGAGTCAAGCCAATCAGCTCCCAAAATATTTACAGCGTTTGCAACAAGGTCAGGCAATCCTTCATGCTGTTCGGCTCTACGATTCAAATCTTCTTTAACGTGCTCGTAAATATGAAAAAGTTTCGATTTTAAATCCTTCCCAACCGAAGAGTCGTCTCGCACAGCTACCTTTGGAGTTTTGACCAAACCACTCTCAATGGCATCATTAAGCCCAAAATCGCTTACTATCCAAGTAAATAATTGCTCTCCTTGATTGTTTCTTCCTGTTGGTTTGAAAGGCGTAGCAGTAAGGTCATAGGTTTTTAAAACTCCACGAGCTTGATTTATCCTGTCTATCCCTTCCACCCAAATAGTTGCTTTTTCTTGCTCATTCTTCTCCTCATTTTTAGTTGGTCTATGACAATGGTGAGCTTCATCATTGATGATTAG
>JABMQE010000049.1 GCA_013203415.1 Candidatus Falkowiibacteriota bacterium
ATAGATGCCACTATAGTGGCATCGTCGATGCCATCATGATGGCATCTATTTTTATTATAGTATATTTTGAAAAAAAACAAAAACCGCCGAGCTAAGCTCGACGGTTTTATAGTATTCATAAATAATTTGGCTTCGCTGCTATAAAGCCAGCAGATTATCGTATCCCAGTATCGCATAATAAATCCAATTCATACATAGTATCCGGCGCTATTATAATATTTTTTGTTTCGCACTGGGGAAAAGGAATTTCTCCTATTGCCTGAACACTGTATTCACCAGGCGGCAATATTACTTCATATTTGCCGTCTTTATCCGATCCGGCAGTTGCAAACGGAGAACTTTTTGGGCTGCCGATTGCTATAACCTGCACAATAGTCGAGTATGGTTTGTCGTTACAATCCGGATCAGGCGGATCTTTCATAACCGGACAGATTGGCCCAACCAACACAACCCCGAAAACACCCGACTTTAACGGCAAAATTCCCTCAGAATCATCACCTTTGTCGTCAAAAAAATTGTTTGGCGTAAAAGTTTTAACAAGTCTTTCAAAATTATCAGTATCCCTGCTGCCTGATTCGTATGGATAATGCGAAAGCGTAAACACTTTTTCATTATCCAAAAAAACATAATGCAATTCTTCTCCGCCAGCCCCAGCCGCTTTGGTTACTACTCTAGTGCCAACCATATCCTTTATAAAAACATCACTTTTAGAAACCAAAAACTCGCTTCCCTCTACCCATAAATTTTGGCTAAACATTTCGGCAACACTTTTTGGGTTGCCGTCTACACCAAGCATAAGCACAGATACCTGAAACCAAGGGGCTAAAGCATAAATTTCTGTGCCTCCGGGAATCGCTAAGCTTTCAGTATGGGTAAAAAAGATTGAGTGATTATTCTTATACGAATACCAGCCCTCTGGATACCATAGAATAAAATCATCATTAACAAATGATTTATTTAAAACATCTATTACCCCAACTTTTTCAAGAAGTATAGTAATATCCGCCTCTTTTTTTATTTTTACATCCAAACGTTTTGATAAATTTTTAAGAAATTTTTTATATCCATTATTGGACAAAGATTCCTCACCCGAAATTACCAAATCAGTGACAGTTCTTTTAAACTTTAATTCCCCTCCCTCTAACTTATAAATACCTTCGGGTGTCTTTACCCCATCAAAGTCCGCCTCTATCAGGCCTGGGATTGCTTCCAGATACATAAACGCGCTAAAACCCTCGATAGGCTGCCCCAACTGTTCTACCCCAGCCCGGCTAATATCCAAACGAAAAAATGGGGTATAATCAACAAATGTACTATTTTTATACATAACTCCTGCTATAATTCCTGCGCCTGTTAATAGCATAATAATTCCTGCGATGATGATTATTGTTATCTTACTCATGGTTTTGTGGTTAGGGTTGATAAAATTTTATTAGCTTTCCATAAGCTCTCGAACTTCTTCGTCTGGTTGGGTTGTTTTGGTTGGCATAGTTTAATCTTTATTTCTTACCCCTTTTTACAGCCCTCGAAGTATAAGCCACGTCTTCTACTGCAGCAAGTTTGGCTTTACACATTACTTCCCTTATGGCGCGAGGAATGTCATCAATGTAGTGAAAAAGTTCATTTTGTGCCCTGATATTTTTGGATATATTAGCTTCTAAATGAACGTTTCCATTCGACCAGAATGGAGTTTGCATATTCCTTTTACCAATCTTGTCCGGTAAACCATTAGTAAAAAAACGAACAGTGATACCGATTGTTTTGTTGTCTTTTTTCATAATTAAAATTGTTAATTCTTAAATATATTAAAATAAATTCTTTGGATATTGTTATGACTTACCCACATAATCCTTAAACAATAACTTTGCCTGTTGAAAAATTTGATCTAACAAACTCTCGCGCTCTTTTTCTGGCACACGTTTTTGCACTAACAGCAATCTAACATTAGCTTTAATCCTTGCCTTCATAACCTCATTACTCGTCCAGTCTGTTGTTAAGCCATATTCAATAACACGAACCAGTTCTTTTGCTAAATCCTTTAACTCTTTATCCTTCGTAATGGCGATATTTCCAGATGAAACAATATCATAGAAGGCCTCTTCCTCTTTACTTAAGCCCAAATTTACATTGGTTTTTTCCGCCTCCCGGATTTCTCGCGCTAATTCAATCAACCGTTCTATAACTTTCGTCGAATTAAGAATATTTTTCTCATACTTCTCAATAATCTGTTCCAATAATTCCAAAAGTGAAGTGTAGCGCTTAATATTCCTTCTAATCCGGGCTCTTATCTCGTCTCGTAATAGTTTTCTCAAAGTCTCAATAGCCAAGTTCTTAAACTTCATGTTCTTTACTTCTTCTAGAAACTTTTCATCAAAAATGGATATATCGGGCTTGCCTTTATCCTGCATCGCGAAAATATCAATCACGCCCTCGGCTGTAATACTCTTGGAGATTAATTCGCGAATTGTTGATTCTATTTTTATATCAATATCCGTGCCTGGCCCAACCACTGTTCTTTTAACAATTGCCTGTTTCACCCCTTGAAAAAACGCAACTTCATTTCGAATTTTGTTAGCTTCTTGATGCGGCATTGCCAAAGCATGCAATTTTGATAACTGCTCTACTTCCCTTAAAAAACTACTTTTTCTTTCCTTATCAATCCCACCTGTTTTTTTATCAGTAATAATTGTGTTAATTGCTAACTGAAAAAGACGTGCTTGCTCGCCAGGCTTAAGTTTGTTCCAATTAGAATAATCTATCTCCCTAAACATTGTCTTAACCACATCATACTTTTCCATCATCTTGTCAATAATCTCTTGCAAAGGTATCATCGCCTGTTTTTGGAAATCAGAGCTATAAATGGCTAAGGCTTTTTTAAGGTTATCAGCAACACCAATATAATCAACAATCAAGCCAGCTGGCTTATCTTTAAATATCCGATTAACCCTGGCAATTGCTTGCATTAAAGTATGATTTTTAAGCGGCTTATCAATATACATAGAATACAAACACGGCACATCAAAACCAGTAAGCCACATATCGCAAACAATCACCATCTTTAAGGAATCATCAGGATTTTTAAATCTTTTTTCTAATTCCTTGACATCTGTTTCCTTCTGCATCTTATCTTTAAAATCCTCTGACTTAGATATTACCACTGCCACTTCTGGCGCATCTTTCATCTTTGAGATAATTTTATACATTTCAACCGCCACCCGACGGCTAATCGTAACAATCATTGCTTTACCCTCAATGCCACCATTGTTAAAATGCTTTACTATATCCTCGGCAATTTGTTTCAACCGGTCTTCCGCGCCAACCGCCTGCTCCAATCTTGCCCACTTTTTCTTAAACTTTTCCTTATCTTCAAAATCTTGGGCCACCATAATACCTTCAAACTCCTCATCAAGAAATTCATTTGCAAGATGAAGCGGCACTAATCGACCCTCATAATAAATCGGTACCGTAGCTTCATCTTCAACCGCCCGATTAATTTCATATTCGCTGATATAATCACCAAAAACTAAACGAGTATCGCGATTGCGTAAACTAATTGGCGTTCCGGTGATGCCCATAAACGAAGCATTAGGCAAAGCATCACGCACATTGCCAGCAAATTTAGCATACTGCGACCGATGCGCCTCATCTGCAATCACAATAATGTTTTCTCTATCAGACAAGAGCTCTCTTTCCGTTTCAAACTTCTGAATTGTCGTAAATATCAATTCAGCTCCAGCCGTACTTAAACGTTCTTTTAAATTAGTAATACTTTCAGCTTGTTTAGCCAATGTGTCATAACCCGTGCGTAAAAATGTTTTATAAAATTGGCCATCAAGATCGTTCCTATCGGTTAAAAATACAAATGTTGGACTGTTTAAATCAGCTAATCTTTTAACTTTATTAACATAAAAAACCATTGATAAAGACTTACCACTTCCCTGCGTATGCCAAAAAACACCAATTTTTTTATTACCCTTAGGTTTGGTAGCGCGCAAAGTCTGCTTTATCGCTTTATTAACCCCATAATACTGATGATAAAGACACATCTTTTTGATATATTTGCTAACATCTTTTTCGCTGTCTGCTTCAAAAACTATAAAGTTCTGAATAATATCTAATAACCTCTGCTTATGGAAAATCCCCTTAACTGCTGTTTCCAATTCAGAAATGCCCTTATTTTTCTCATCCTCGCTCTCTATTCCCCGCCAAACTGAAAACCATTCCCAAGACGAAGAAATAGTCCCATGCCTCGCATGCAATAAATCACTGACCAACAATATTTGATTATACTGAAATATATCTGGTATTTCGGATTTATATTTTTGTAATTGCCGATAGGCATCTGCAGTGCTCCCGCTCTGGGTTGTGGGACTTTTAAGCTCAAAAACAGCGACTGGAATACCATTAATAAAAATTACAACATCGGGACGACGCACAGTTTCTAATCCTTGGATTGCGTATTGGTTCACTACCAAGAACTCATTATTCAAAGGACTTTCAAAATCAAAAAACTTAACAATTTTACCTCTTGTCTCTTTCCCTTCCCGAACCTCAACAGCCACACCCTGCGTCAACATCTTAAACACCTCTTTATTAGCAATATCCAAACTCGGATGCTCAACTCTCTTAATCATCAGCACGGCCTCATCAATAGCCGTGTCTGGCAACTCCGGATTAAGCCGACGTAAAGACCGCTTTAATCGCGGAATTAAAAGCACCTCGCGAAAAGAATCGCGCTCTTGCAAACTTCCCCCCGGCGCCAAATCCGGTCCAAATTCATAATCATACCCCATTTCTTTGAGCCAATCTATGACCGGTTGTTCGGCGAGCGAATTTTCGTTAAGATTTTTAGACATATGTGGATAACTATTGACTTTCTATAAATTTTAACATATAATAAAGTAAAGGTTCCCACCTGCTGACAAGAGCCCCTGGGCTCTCCCCGCTTTTGCGGGGTAGGCGGGTGGGTCATTTTTTTTATTTAATAATATACAATTGAGCCAATTTTAAAAATTTCATATTCACTTTTTATCTTATCCTTAATTAACTCGTAAGAACGATTTTCTTTCCTTTCCCATTTTATAGTTATAGCCCAACCGCAATAATCAGCTATTTGGCAATTAACATCAGCTTTTGCTTGATGAAAATATATTTCAAATGGTTTTGCGAATTTTTTCTTTAGATAA
>JABMQE010000050.1 GCA_013203415.1 Candidatus Falkowiibacteriota bacterium
AATATAGTCCGCTTTTACTATTTTATTATTCGTAAATTTCCTTCCCAAAAAGAATCCCGCCGCCCCTCCCAATCCCAATAATAATCCGCCAAGAGGCAGAACAAACAAGATGCTTAAAGAATGAATCTCCCAGCCAGTCAAACGATTAAGCAGCACAAAAATAACAGCGGTAACTATAGAACTGATTAGTCCTAAAATATAAGGTATTAAGGCCATGTTATTTTTACTAATAATTAAAATTTATATTATATAAAAATTACTTTACCAATACGTTATCCTCTCATCCGGTTTGTAACTTAAAGCGGCCACCAACTTTTTTTGTTATCTTTCTTTTGTTGTTTCACAAACTCTTTGACTTTCACCCAGTCCTTAACACCTTCCTGTTTCTTTGGCAACTCCTCTCCTTCTTTTCTTCCAAACTTGTCTCTCAACTTCCCATATATCTTCTTACTAATATCATAATTCTCTTTAAACGGATAGTTCTCAAACCTTATTGAAGCTAATACCGCCTTATTTATATCTGTATAAGGCAATACGTCAACATAAACTTCAGTCCCAATAACATGAAGTTCGTCTCCCAACTCATTAATTTTATACTCCACCTTATACCCTTCCGCTTCTAAATACCTTTTAATGTCTAAAATAGAATATTTTCCAAAATTATAAGATTTCAAAAGTGACATAATTGCTTAAATTAATAATTTACCAATACGTTATCCTCTCATCCGGTTTCATCAATAACCTCCTCCTCTTCATCACCAGAACCTTCCTCAACTTCCTCATCCGCCTCCTCTAGCCCGTCCCTCTCTGCTCTAAACGCCTCGAATTCCTCGCTATTCAACCAATTAACCTCAACGTTCCTAACTGTCTTAAATTGCCCTTTATAATCCATCTCTATCTTTAGACTGCTCTTTTCTTTTCCCTCATGTAAAATACTGTATTTCACGTCCAATACTCCACTATCAGGATCAGAGTAATACTTTTTACCATCAATTAAAATTTTCACCTTTTTAGAATCTAAATAAATGTAAGAATCCCCTAAATCGCAACTTGCATATTGTTGTTTTATCCACAATGTTATTGACTCTTTATATATAGACTGTTTTGATTCCCAGACCGTTATGTCTCTCTCATCAACCCAAGAAGAGGAATCCTGATTTTCCCAAACACTCACTGTATAATCAACCTTACTTTTGCCATAGTCAATAATACCATCGCTACCAAGAAAATCAAATTCAAATCCCAAAACCATAGGCTCGCACGAAGAAGGCTCTAAAAAAGAACAGCCCGCTAACAGCGCAAGACAAAATAATGATACAAACAATGTGAAAAAAATTATAAATTTATTCTTATCATGTTTTTTAATTTTTTTAGTTTTCATAAATTAAAAATGGTCTAATTATTTAGTCGACTATCTGTATCGTTGGCCTCCTTAAACGATCCAAACTCCGCATCACTCAACCAGTTCACCTCAATATTTCTAATATTTATAAACTCATTCCTATAATTCAGTTCTACCTTAAAATTAGCTTTATCCATCCCTCTTTGGGGTATATAGTAATCCGCCGCAAAAGTACGTCTTCCAGGCTCCGGGAAAAATTGCTTCCCATTAATTTTAAGTTCTACTTCTTTAGCAAGTAAATCTTCGCAACGTTCGCTTACAGTACAGACAATATACCCCCAAACTTCCATTGTTAAGGTTGGCACACTATCTTTATTTACCCAAACCTTTATTTCCCTCTCATCCAAAAAAGAAGAAGTGTCATCATAATTATCTAACATATCTGTCAACCTCTGATCTTCAGCTTCCTGATAAATAATAATATCCTCTTGTGTATTAGAATCATTGGGATTAAATTCAAAATCATATATTACTCCTATAGAATCACCTGGCAAAATAAAGATAAACGATAAAAGGCCAACATATAAAACCTTTATTACTACAAAACCCAAACCAACTATCACAACTGCTAAAAATAAAAATTTTATTTTCATATTCTCAAAAAAATTAAATTGATTAAAAAAATGGTTTATCCTTTTTACCTTTCTTTAAATAATTTTCGATTAAACTAAAAAAATCTATATGAAGAACATATTTATTATTCTCTTTCAATATCTCTAAGTCATCACAAACTTGCGCAACACTTTTATACTGATTCAAATCATCGCCATATAAAAATATCAAATCTTTCTCATCCTCACTGCCGAATGCTACTACTCGTGATTCTCCCCTATCTATATCATTAAAATAAAAATACTCATAATCCTGATAATAAAGTTCTGTGTTGTTGCTGCACACATATTTTTTCATATCATCATCTAACTTCCATTTGTTCAGCACATCTCCGTTATTCTCATACTCAAAAACCCTAAATTTCTTTTTGTATGGTGCTAATTTATCTGTAATCACGGATCTTGCAATCCCCACCGGATTCTTTACTCCAATATTGTCTCTAATCCATTTACCAACATCTTCTTTCCTTTTTATACCAAGACGCAAAAATTCTCCAATCTCTGCTATTTTATAACCTAAATCCCTATCCTCCTTGCTGTGGCCACCGAAACCCAAAGCAGAAGGGTCCATTTCGTGTTGAAAAGATGCTATATCAGCAAAAATTTTGGAATGGAAATTTGCTGGCTCCATAGTCCGAGTCGCAACGAGGCTGTGGAGCCGAGATGTAAACGGACAGTTTGGCTCCACAGGGCTTCGCCACTATGGAGCCCGCGGTTAAATTGTGAAGAACTTTTAAATTACCAAATACTACCAATACGTTATCCTCTCATCCGGTTTCATCAATAACCTCCTCCTCTTCATCACCAGAACCTTCCTCTGCCTTCTCCCTTTCCACCTTAAGCTCCTCAAACTCTTCTGCAGTCAGCCAATTAACTTCAACGTTCCTAACCGTCTTAAACTTCCCTCTATAATCTACCTCTATTTTAAAATTCGTTTTATCTTTGTCCTCATAGGGAAATTTTATTCTTACATCTAGTATATCAGTATTTAAATGAGAAATCCGATATAATATCTTCTTTTGATCAAAAACATGTCGCTTACCATCAATAAAAATATTCACCTTTTTTGGATCTAAATAAACATAAGAGTCACCATAATCGCAGTTAGCATATTGTTGGGTAATCTCCAGAAGAAGTTTCCCTTTATCCCTCGAACCCTTATAAACCCAAATCCTTATATCTCTTTCATCTACCCAAGAAGAAGGATCTTTTTTTTTCCAGACACTCATTTTATAAACAACCTTGCTTTTATCATATTCAACAACACTCCCTCCCGTCTGATTAAATTTAAAATCAAAACCTAATACCACAGGTTCGCAAGAAGAAGAACAACCCGTTAATATTGGGGTAAGTAGCACTACAGCAATAATTAACAAAAAAAACCTATTTTTTCTTTTATCTAATTTAGCAAATGTGTTGATCTTCATAATATTAATTTACCTATCTTGAGAATTGTCTTTGTTGTAGTTTTCTTTAAACACTCTAAATTCTTCGTTGCTTAACCAATTAACTTCAATATATGATGTCTTCTTAAAACCTCCGTAATAATCCATCTCTACTTTCAAGCTGGTCTTATCTTTCCCTTCAGGATACAAATGATAATATGATTTAAGCGCGTAATGCCGTGGAAACGGGGCAACCTTTTGGCCATCAATTCTTAAACTTAAAAACTCCAAATCCATATCCGCTTCAAGCGGAAAACTTGCATCATTAGGACACTCCCCGAGCACTTCTATGTCCATCGTTAATGCCGGAACTGTCTCCTTGTTTACCCAAACATTAACATGTTTAATCTTGTCCCTTGCAGAGTCATATCTTCCTTCACGAAAATCTCTGGTAATCTCGGGTCCTTCAACTATCATATCCTCTTCTTGCTGGGAGTCATTAAGTATAAAATCGAAATAAAGATGAACATCAATAACGTCAGTGCAAGAAGTAGGCATTAAGCAGCTGGTTAACAAGAAACAACTAAACAAGATGATTAACAATCTAATCAAATTTCCTCGGCTTTTTTTTTGGCAGTTATATGTCTTTCTAGTTTTCATTTTTCCTAATATTAAAATATCTTGAGTCCTTATATCTTTGGACTAAAGTATTAAATAATATATCTACATCATATCCATAATTACTTGCCACTTCCTCAAAATTATCGCACACTAAATCCATGCTATTATACTGATCATAACTATCATCATAAAAAAATATCATCTCCTTATTGTCGGCCTCTTGCTCTCTCCATATAGCCCTGGATTGGTCCCTTGTTATACCATCAATGTAAAAATGTGAGTAATCTTGATAATAAAGTATCCTACTATCCATACAAGTATATTTTTTCATATCGTCACTTAACTTCCATCTATATAAAGGAAATATAGATTCCTCATTACCATACACAAATTCAAAAACTCTAAATCTCTTTTAACTGTAAAGAGCTACCTCCCTACCAATAAGTTATTCTCTCATCCCTCGCCCTCGATAACCTCTTCTTCTCCACCACCAGAATCTTCCTCTGCCCTCGCCCTCTCCATCTTAAACTTCTCAAACTCCTCACTACTCAACCAATTAACTTCAATATTTCTCGTCTGCTTAAAATCACCATCATAATCCATCTCCGTTTTAATTTTTGTCATCGGTAAGCCAGTATATGGAATGTCGTAATCTACAGAAAAATTATTCCACTCGGGATCAGAATAAAATCGTTCACCATCAATTATTAAATTAACTTTTTTTTTGTTTATTCTTCCGGACTTAGTATCCCCCTTACACTGCGCTGTTGCTCCCCAAGCATGCATTGTTAAGATTGTAACTTTTTCTTTATTTACCCACACCCATGCATCTCCTGAATTATAATCTGTATTAACATCAACATTGCCCTTATCAATCAACTTTCTGTATTCATACCACCCATATTCTTTCGTATATCTCTCCCACCCATATTCAACAATAATGTCATCAAGCATAATTCTATCAACTCTATTCCCTTTAGAATAAAAATTATACGTCAAACCCACACCTTCAAAATCACAGAAATAAGAAGTTGCTCCAAGCCAAAAAAGAATCATAAAAATAAGAACAAGCACCAAAGTAACTCCAAGAATTGATTTAATTAGTTCGATAACTGAAATTGTGTCTTTCATAAAAATTACTTAATAATTATTTCTAAAATATTTTTTTAATACATATCAACTAATTCAATAAATTCCATATTAATCTCGAATTCGAAAATATTTGTTAGTTCTTCTAGATTACCACATATTTGGTTCATGCCATTATATTGATTCAAAACCTCATCATAAATAAATAACATTTTTTTCGTATCATCTCTCCAAATTGCCTTGGCGGGACTCCGCATAACGCCATCAAAATAAAAATGTGAATAATCCTGATAATAAAGTACTTCGTTATCACTACAAATATATTTTTTTACATCGTCACTCAACATCCATCGGGGCTGTCCATATAATCGGGACTGTCCATATAAATATACGTTGCTTACGTATTCAAAAACTCTAAATCTCTTTTTATAAGGATCTAAAGCACGTATTTTGTCTTCTGCCTTTCGTAATGAACTAACATTAGCCCGCATGATATTCGTCCTAATCCAGTCATCTGCGTTTTCTTTATTTATTGTACCAAGTCTTAAACCCTCCCCAAGTTCAGACATCTTAATACCTAAATATAAATCTTCATAACTATAGCCTTTATAGCCAAAAGTGGGGACCACCCCTCTTTCATGTTCATGTATAAAAGAAGATAAGTCAGCAAAACTTCTAGGATAAAAATAACCCAAAACTAAACCAGCCATAGAATGAAATAATTGATTAGAAATACACTCATAGTCCTTCTTATACTTATTATAAGACATACAATAATGACTATCATTATATATCATCTTAAAACCAGTATCTGAAAACTCATCAACTCTGAAAAATGAATAATAATCAGTCTCAAAATTAACAAGCGGGGCCTTATTCATTATTTTAATTATTGTTCGTAAATTTAGATCATCGGTACCCACAAGAAGAATTAACAAATCATTAACAAAATCATCATTGTTAGAAGTCCTCTTTGCGACATCGTCAACAATATTAGCAAAGGCCTCTGCATCAGTAATCACACCTTCTATTACATCGTCTAGCTGCTCAGACGCATATACCATATTTTGCTTTCGACGTACAATTGCATGAAGAGCCACGCTGCCAACATCATACGTATCCGCCACTTCGTCATAAATAACCTCAATCGCCTCTTGTTCAAAATCCTGCCTAACTATATTCTCGTTCTCTTCTATATATGGATCACTTATAGGAAAACCGTATCTTCCCCCCACTCCCTGCATGCCGTCACCGCCTACCGCCGGGCTCTTGTAGTAATCCGCTATTCTAGCTGGTAGATAAAAAGTCTTGTTCCAAGCCGAAAGCCGATTAGTTCGTGTGTAGGTTGCTTCATAAACCTGCCCGCCAATAAATGACTGGTACTCTCCCCTTGTATCAGCCAAACTCTCTTGAGTATTCTTTCTGTTGCCAACCGGAAAACCAATCTCGCTTAAAATCCAATTGGCTTGTCCACAATGCTCGTTATCCGAAACGCAATAATAAAGCTTAGGATTATAATGTGCTGTTTTAAGCTTCTCCAAAATATCCCCATAAACCAACCTGCCATAACCAGTCCCATTGTTATCGGGCTGATAAAAAACCCTCGCTTTCTTTCTAAAAAACCAAAAACCATATTGTCCATCCCAAGTATAGGTGCCTATGATTGGATTAAATCTAAAAGTACCATTAAGTTCAACTCCGCTAATAAAATCATCACTTTCTCCGTCGCTTTCCATTACCCCCGTTATCCTACTTCTTAAAATCCAATAATCATACCATCCCTCCCTGTAAAAATGCGCCGCATTAGACGCCTGGATATAGGCGTGCTCCACTTCGCCAAAACTAACACTCCCAATATTACAAGGATAACCAAAAGTAGAACTCCAGTCCGACCCACCAGTCACCGCATTATACTCT
>JABMQE010000008.1 GCA_013203415.1 Candidatus Falkowiibacteriota bacterium
ACATGCAACGTCAGGCTGTTTCTTGTGTCGACCCTTCTTCTCCGATTGTCGGTACTGGCGTAGAGGCCCGCGCCGCCCGCGACTCCGGCCATATTGCCATTGCCGAAGAAGAGGGCGAGGTTACAAAAGTTGATGGTTCCGAAATAGTTGTAAAAGAAAAAACTGGCCAGAAAAAATCTTATAAACTAAATAAATTTGTCCGCTCTAATGCCTCCACCTGTCTTAACCAGCGCCCCATTATTAATCTTGGCCAAAAAGTTAAAAAGAATGATGTCCTTTCCGATGGCCCTTCTTGCGACAAAGGCGAGCTTGCCTTAGGCCAAAATCCTTTAATCGCTTTCATGTCTTGGGAGGGCGGCAACTACGAAGATGCCATCCTTGTCTCCGACCGCTTAGTCCAAAGTGATAAATATACTTCTATCCATATCGAGGATTATTCAATCGATGTTCGCGATACCAAACTCGGTCCCGAGCTTATCACCAACGATATTCCTAATGTTTCCGAGGAAAAACTAAAAGACCTTGATGAAGAAGGCGTAATTATGATTGGCGCCGAAGTTTCTTCTGGCGACATTCTTGTTGGTAAAATTACTCCCAAGGGTGAAACCGAACTCTCTGCCGAGGAAAAACTTTTGCGTGCCATTTTTGGTGACAAAGCCAAAGATGTCCGCGACTCTTCTCTTTATCTCGAGCATGGCGAACATGGCAAGGTTGTTGATATAAAAATCTTTTCCCGCGAAAACGGCGATAAACTTCCTTCCGGCGTTATCAAAACTATCCAAATTTCCGTCGCTTCCTTAAGAAAAATCCAAGTCGGTGATAAAATGTCCGGCCGCCATGGAAACAAAGGTGTTATCTCTCGTGTTGTTCCTGTCGAAGACATGCCTCATCTTGCCGATGGCTTTCCTGTTGATATTATTCTTAATCCTCTTGGCGTCGCCTCTCGTATGAACTTAGGCCAAATTTTAGAAACTCATCTCGGCCTGGCCGCCAAAACTCTTGGCTACAAAGTTGCCACTCCTCCTCTTGATGGTATTTCCGAAAACTTTATCCGCGACGAACTAGAAAAAGCCGGCCTGCCTCGTGATGGTAAAATCCAGCTCTATGATGGCCGTACTGGCGAGGCCTTTGGTCAAAAAACTACTGTTGGTTATATGTATATGTTAAAGCTTAACCATCTCGTAGAAGATAAAGTCCATCAGCGTTCAATCGGCCCCTACTCTTTGATAACCCAGCAGCCCCTAGGCGGTAAAGCCCAGTTCGGCGGCCAAAGATTTGGTGAAATGGAAGTTTGGGCCCTCGAGGGCTATGGCGCCGCTTATGCCTTGCAGGAAATGTTAACTATAAAATCAGATGATGTTTCTGGCCGTTCCCGCGCTTACGAATCTGTTATTAAAGGCGATAGAATTGATAAAATTTCTATTCCCGAATCTTTTAATGTCCTTGTCCGCGAGTTAAAAGGCCTTGGTCTTGATGTCGAGCTCCTAAAACCAGACAAACCGCGGCCCCCCCTTCCTCCAAAAAAACCAGTTAAAAAATAAGTTAATAGCACTCCCATGCTAAAAACAAAAAACACCTCCGCCTTCACCCTTATCGAAATTCTAGCTGTCATCGCCATTATCGGTATCCTAGCGACCCTATCAATCGCGGGCTTAAATAGGGCCAGATCTGCCTCCAAAGTTGCCAAAGCCAGACATGATTCCGATATAATTTTTAAAGCTATCCAACAACTGCAAATAGATACCGAAGAATGGCCAGACAACCAGGAAATAGATATTGTCTGCTCGGACTTGCCTGGTGGCTGCCATGTAGACAACGAGATTTGCGGTGTTGATATAAATAGTAATGCTTGTGTCACCACTTTATCTGCCGGCTCATCAGGCATCATTTCAACCGATGGCAGTTATTCCGATTGGCAAGGGCCCTATAGAACCGAAATTCCTCTAGACCCTTGGGGACGCGAATATTTTTTCGATACAGATTATTCAATCGATGCTAACGACGAGCCCTGCGGCTGCGGCGGCGGCGGTTGCCGCGACGCTGTTGTCATCGGCTCCTATGGTCCGGACGAGCAAGGAAAACCCGACCTCGACTCCCCGGGCGCCTACGGCTGCGACGACATCATAAAAATTATAAAGCAATAAATATTATTTTTTAATGAAAAACAGCAACCCGCAGCCATTCGAAGTCTATGCAATTCGATATGCCATTCAAAAAACTCGTACCGCCGGCCGAAATTTTATGCATACAGATTCGCCCAAAGCCATAATGCCAATTGATTTTTTTATCTGGCTGTTAAAACGAAAAAATGAAATATATGTAGTGGATACGGGATTTAACAAAAAAACAGCAAAAGAAAGAAAAATAACCCTCCTTTGTAATCCAGTAGAAGAACTTGCTAAGCTAAAAGTTGATTCAAAAAAAGTAAAAAATGTCATAATTACTCATATGCATTATGATCATATCGGTAATCTCGATCTATTCCCCAAGGCCCAATTTCATTTGCAGGACATCGAGATGTCGTTCGCAACCGGCAGGCACATGTCTAACAAATTATTTCGACGCCCATATGATGTGGGGCATATTAAAGGTATGATCCAGTGTGTTTACGAGGAACGCGTGCGATTCCATAATGGCGATGAAATACTTTCCCAAGGCCTAAGCCTGCACCATGTTGGCGGCCACACTAAAGGGCTTCAATTTGTTAGAGTATTTACTGCTCGGGGCTGGGTGGTGCTTGCTTCTGATGCCTGTCATCTTTATGCAAACATAGAACAGAAAAATCCATTCCCAGTCGTCTATAATGTAGAAGAAATGCTAAAAGGTCATCGTAAGCTCCGCCAGTATGCCGACTCAAAACATCATATTGTCCCAGGCCACGACCCGCTTGTGATGGAAAGGTATGAAAGCCCCGCGAAGGAACTAAAAGGGATTGTTGTGCAGTTAGATAAAGAACCAAAAAAATAAATAAAAAAACAGTAAATAAAAATTAAGATAAATTCGCTGGCTCCATAGTCCCCGAAATGAGCGATAGCGAATAAGGGGCTGTGGAGCCCAAATGTCTGCCGACGCAAAACGTTTACTGACATTCAGGCTCCACAGCCTCGCTGCGGCTCGGACTATGGAGCCAGCGGTAGATGTTAAAAAGTAAGTCGTTGTTAATGTTGTTAATAAAGTGAATAGAGTTAATAAGATAGTTGATAAATCATTAAGGTTTTTATGACCATTGGCAATGAAGAATAAATTTTTTCTAAAATTTAATAGAATAGAATACATAGCAATGATAACAGCCTTTTGGCTTTCTTTCTTCTTTGTTA
>JABMQE010000051.1 GCA_013203415.1 Candidatus Falkowiibacteriota bacterium
AATAAAATAAAAGAAGAGAACGGGGAAACTAATGATGTTTATAAAATGCTGGAAGAATGGTCGATTACCAATCCGGACAAAATTTCGGGAGAAACTTTGGATACTGAAATAGAAAAAGAAAAGACCTTTAAGGTAACAAGCGAGGGGGGCGAGAAAAAAACAGGCATAGCCCATGGCATGATTACGGTTTTTAACGACCAAGGCGTGGCCCAAGATTTAATTAAGAAGACAAGATTTAAAAGTGACAATGGGGCAGTTTTTAGAATAAAAGAAGCAATAAAGGTTCCGGCTAAAGGAAAAACAGAAATTGAAGTTTTTGCGGACGAAGAGGGAGAGGCCGGTAATGTAGGGGCAGGCAGGTTTATTTTGCCAGGATTTACAAGCGAAGCCAAAAGAAAAGTGGTTTATGCGGAAAGCTACGAAGCGATGAGCGGCGGAGTGGTTTACGAAAAAATGCTAACTCAGGAAGATATCAACACAGCAAACGATGAGATGCAGGAAATGCTTTACAGTGAGGCGATTTTAATGCTTGATGCTAATCTAAAGGAGATTATGGGCGGGACGAGATTACCAGTGGATGCAGGGAGCGAGGAAGGAGACGAGAACGCGGAAGAAGGCAGTGGTGAGGAAGAAGCTGCGCAAGATAACGAAACATTAGCAAGAGATCTTATAAATGATTATGACAAAATTTTAACCAATGCTATAGCCAAAGAGGTTTTAGAAGTATCAATAACGCCAGAGATAGGAACCAAAACCGAGGAATTTAAGTTAAAGATGAAATTAAGAGTGACAGCGGTTTTGTTTGATACGGATAATCTTTTAACCTTGGCAAAAATTAAACTTAAAAACCAACTAAGCGATAATTACGAGCTTAGCGCTATTGATGAGGAGAGTTTAACTTACTCGGTAAAAAAATATGATGCGGATTTGGGAATGGCTACTTTGGCAGTTTCTTTAACCGGGAATGGTTATATAAAATCCGGTGATTTGATAAATAAATTTAATTTGGCGAGTTTGGAGCCAGAGACGATTGAGGCCTATTTGGATGCTCATCCAGAGATTGCCAATATAGAGATAAAAGAAGCGCCGGTTTGGGTGCGGAAGCTGCCGATTCTAAAAAACAGGATTAGGGTGGAAATACGATTGCCGGAGTAACACGATTCACGATACACGTAACACGTAACAAATGCGAATAACTGTTTCGTGTTATGTGAGATTAACTTGACTTTTTTGATTTTTTTGATATAATGAATATATTAAAGTGATTGCAGTGTTATACCAAGCACTGGTTGAGCTCTTGAAGCGGGCTTGACGTTGTTGCTCCTGAGCTTGCTACTGAGCATGCTCCGGAGCAAACCTAAACTTTGATGACAGATGAATAAAAAGGGTCTAGCGCAGGAACACCATTCAACTATAACCTATCATTTGCCTGAAAGTTGATGGATTGCCACAAAATCACAAAAAAAATCACAAAATTTATGCGAATTATTTTGTGAAAAAGTGGTGAATTTGTGTCCTTTGCGCCTAGGAACTTGGGTGGAACCGCCCCCCACCACTTTTGCCGACGATAAACTTGGCGTAAGAAATATCAAAAGCAAAAGTGGTGGGAGGGTCCCAATCAGCGTTTTGTTGGTTGGGTTTTTTTGTAGGGTTCGTCCTTCCTGCCTGCCGGCAGGCAGGCGGACTCACTTTATTAATTTATTGGTTTATTAATTTATTGACGAGGAAATAAAACGAGTCCGCACAAATGCTAGTGCGGACCCGACATGGTCGGAAGCGATGGAGAGAATATGCGAACTGGGGACTATGCCGGTTCGAGGGTACGGACAGTCCTCTCGGTCGCCATGTCCTGAATAACCCCTTCGGCCTTCAGGACATCATCCTCTCCGACCAGAACACCCCAAGGAGTGCTGATGTCAGAGAAAATCTCAATCCCCTCTCCCTGGCATCTGGACACGACCTCGGCAAAGGTGTCGTGCCCCACCTTTTCGCGGCCGGGGAAATCAAGCCAATGCTTTTCGACATAGCCAGTAGTAGCGATTTCCGGCATGTGGTGCCCTCCTTTCACTGTGCTTTGCCAACGACGAAGAGTATTGTCCCTGCCATTATTGCGAGAAAGGACAACCTCTTCCAAGAAATCAATCTTATCAGCATAACTGTCCCTCCTCTCTTTATAGTGTTTAATTTATAATAACTTAATACAAAATTTATGTCAAGTGAAAATTCTATCGAAATTAAACGCCATTCCCTATCCCATGTTTTGGCGCAGGCAGTTAAAAAACTTTATCCAAAAGCCAAGCTTGGGATTGGGCCGGCTATTGATGATGGGTTTTATTATGACTTTGACAATCTAAAGTTGAGTCCGGAAGATTTGCCTAAGATTCAGAAAGAGATGAAAAAAATTATTTCTAGGGGCGAGAAGTTTGAGAAATACGAAGTAACTAAGGCCGAAGCGACGAAGGTTTTGAAAGGTGAACCGTATAAATTAGAATTGATTAAACACCTGAAAGGTAAAAAGGTTTGTTTTTATCGCAACGTTGGCTCGAAAGACGACGAGACGTTTTCTGATATGTGTGCTGGACCGCATGTTAAATCGACTAAAGAATTAGGATTTGATTCTTTTAAGTTGTCCCGTTTGGCTGGGGCTTATTGGCGGGGGGATGAAAAAAATAAGATGCTTACCCGGATTTATGGAGTGGCTATGGAAAGTAAAACAGAGCTTTCTAAGTATCTAGAGATGCTGGAAGAAGCAGAAAAACGCGACCATAGAAAAATTGGGTTACAGCAGGATTTATTTTCTTTCCACCATGAAGGGCCGGGGTTTCCTTTTTGGCATGACAAGGGTTTGATAATTTGGGAAGAGCTGGTTAAGTACTGGCGAGGGGAACATAGAAAAGCAGGATACGAAGAGGTTTCGACACCGATTATGCTAAAGCAGGATTTATGGCAGACATCAAAGCATATGCAGACCTATAAAGAAAATATGTATTTTAGCGAAGTTGACAAGGAAAAATATGCGATTAAACCGATGAATTGTCCGGGAGATTTATTGATTTACAAGGAGAGGCCTCATTCGTACCGCGAGTTTCCTTTGCGGGTGGGCGAGCTGGGATTAGTGCATCGGCACGAGATGGCCGGAGTTTTGCATGGGCTTTTTCGTGTTAGGAGTTTTACTCAAGATGATGCGCATATTTTTTGCACTAAAGAACAAGTTGAAGAAGAGCTTAAAGGAGTTTTGAAACTGACCTTACAATTTTATAAGGCGTTTGGGTTTAAGGATTTTCATATGGAGCTTTCTACCAGACCAGAGAAATATACCGGGGATATTAAGATGTGGGATTTAGCAGAGAAGATTTTGGAGAAAGTTTTACGTGACATGAAGCTGGATTATAAAATTAATTCGGGAGATGGAGCTTTTTACGGACCAAAGATTGACAGTCATTTGCGCGATGCTATTGGCCGGACTTGGCAATGCGGAACTTTGCAATTGGACTTTGCCCAACCAGAGAATTTTAGGCTTGAATATATTGATAAGGATGGAAAAAAGAAAAGGCCGGTAATGCTGCATCGGACTATTTATGGTTCGCTTGAAAGGTTTATCGGGATTTTGATAGAGCATTATGCTGGAGCTTTACCTGTATGGCTCTCCCCGGTTCAGATTAGTATTATACCGGTTGGAGCAGACCATAAGAAATTTTCTTGTGAATTAGCTGATGAGTTTTTGAGTGAGAACTTTCGCGTTGAGGTCGACGATGTTAATGAGACGGTTGGAAATAAAATTAGAAAAGCCGAGAAAATGAGGATACCATATATGCTGGTTATCGGGGATAAGGAGATTGGGAGTTCTGACCTGCATGTTAGATTTAGGGGGGAGGATAAAGTTAGGAAGATGGGGAAGGAGAAGTTTGTGGAAAGTGTGAGAAAGGAGATAGAAGAGAAAAAATAGCCTGAGGATTAATTGTTGATATCTGTTTGAAGATACTCTGGTATAATATAAAGACCTAATAATTAATAAAACAAAACTATGAAAAAACTATTTTTGGGAGCTGTTGTTTTCTGTTTGGCAACTTCTTTTTTTATTTCCGGATTAACAGTGGTAATGGCGCAAGACGACGCTAATGGGGATTCTGAATCCGTAGAAGAGATAACAGAAGTGGCGGCAGAAGAACTGGATATAGGCGAGCCGGGCAGATTTTCCTGGCTTGGTAATTTTGTTAGAAATGTGCAAATCAGGGTTACCAGAGACCCGATTAAAAAATCAGAGCTGGAATTAAAAAAAGCAAATTATGAGATTTTGCGCCTTAGAAAAATTGCCAAAGAAAAGGCCAATGATGAAAAAATTCAGGAGAAGTTAGAACAAGCGGATGAGAAATATAAAAAAATAATTGCAAATATTAACGTGAGGATCCAAGAGATTAAAGCCAACGAACCAGAATCGGAGACAGCAACAAGATTAAGCAAATTCTTGGACAAATATACCGACCAGCAGATAAAACATCAGGAAATCTTAAAAAATGTAGGCGAGAAGGTGCCAGAGCAAGTGCGGGTGACGATCGAGGAAAATCGGGCAGAGCATCTGGTGAAGTTTGGCGAGGTTATGAATGAAGTTCAAGACAAGGAAAAATTTAAGCAAAGATTAAAAAAAGCAGTAGAGAAAAAAGAGGAAATTATGCAAGAACGCCAAGAACGAGTGGAAGAACGGGTGGAAGACCGCAAAGAGGCAATAATCGAACAACATGAAAACAGCGTTGAACGCCGAGCGAATCGGGCTGATATTTTAATAGAGTTACAGGACAAAATAGATATCCCGGAGATAAGAGCGAAAGTGCAAGAAATTAAAGCAGAACGGGCAGACCTTTTTTATGAATTAAAGCTGAAACGAGAAGAAATAAAAGTCGACTGGAAGGATTTTAGGGAAAATGTCCAAACAGAGTACCTGGAACAAAAAGATGAGCTTAGAGGAGATATAGAAGCAAAAAATGATTTTAAGATAGACGTGCGCGATGTTAGGGGAAAATTAAAGCAGAAGAGCGAGGAAATGAGAGGAGAAAACCAAGATGCAAGAGAAGATTTTAGACAAGACACAAAAGCAGAAATACAGGAGATGAAACCGAGTTGGGGGGATAGGATAATTAATGTTTTTAAGACAAGGCCAAAGCCAGAAACTGATGTTGACACTGGAGCGGACAAGACAGACCCATCCTTTATCCCAGAAGGCGGGATAAAGGATGACAATACTATAATACCAACGACGGACAGCGACAAAACGGATGACGGAACGACAGGTGATGACAAAGAGGGTGATGTGCCGACAACAGATGACGGTGTAACGACAGATGCGGACAAAACAGATGATGGGACGACAGATGCGGACAAAACAGATGACGGAACGACAGATGCAGATAAAACAGATGACGGAACGACGGATGCAACGGATTAAAAAATGAGATAAAGAAAAACCCTTTGGATATTTTGAAGGGTTTTTCTTTTCTCTTTTATCTTGCTATTGCCCGCCTTGCCGGCGAGGCAGGCGAGGAGTGAAGCGACAAAGCAATCCCGCCTTGCAGTACGAGTGGGGTGGTAAGAAGAGTCCTTACGGCTTATCAACGGGATTGCTTCGCCCCTCGCGCAGCTCGGGGCTCGCAATGGGCGTATTACCGCTAAATGTGTGCTCCAAGTACTCGTTCTTATTTAAGATTAGCAGTATAATAGGTATGTAAGTTAAACCACTTTAACAATATACTACTATGAAGAAAAAAACTTTGTTCCAGGTGTAGCAGTAATCAAGTTAAGAAAAATGGCTTTTATGGCAATGGTCGACAACGTTGGTTCTGCTGTGATTGTAAAAAATCTTTTCATTGGAAGAATCTTTCAAACAAACAACGTCGAGAACAAGTCTGGTTTGAACAATGGGTTAAGGAAGGATACTCTGTCAGGCAATTAGGGCGTCACAGTGGCTGGGGAAGCACAAAGCTTTACGAGATTATTAATCTTTGGCTGGGTCAGGTTCCCGCTTCAAATCAACAACCTCTTTTAGGAAAACATTATCTCATCTTTGACGGCACCTTTCTTCACCGGCCTAAAAGTATTGTTGTCCTCATGGACGCTTTATCTCATAGAATTGTTAAGGGGGAATATGATGTTAAAGAGAATTCAGAACCCCAGCTGCTTGCCTTTTTTAAACCACTCAAAGATAAAGGTTTATCTCCTAAATCCTGCACCGTAGACGGCAATCCCCAAGTAATTAGAGTTTTAAGACAGCTCTGGCCAGGTATCATTATCCAACGTTGTTTAGTCCATGTTCAAAGGCAAGGATTGATGTGGTGCCGGCAGAAACCAAGAAGGACAGATGCTAAAGCATTACGCAGATTTTTCCGTTGGGTGACTGTCATTGAGACAAAAGCTGAACAAGATCAGTTTCTTAAAAGATTGCTAAGTTGGGAACAACGATATGGCCCTCGCATTGCTGAGCGCGAGGAAAAAGGCCGTGTTTTCTCTGACCTTAAACGAGCTAGGAGTATGTTGCTTAAGGCCTTACCAGATATGTTCCATTACTTAGATAATCCGAGCATCCCATCAACCACTAACGGCCTGGAAGGATACTTTTCTCATCTTAAAAGACACTACCGAAATCATCGAGGATTAAGACCAGAGAAACGTGGTCACTACTTCAAATGGTACTTCTTCTTGCGACCTAAATAGTTTTAAATAGCACACATTTAGCGGTAATACGCCCGCAACGACCCAACCGGAAGGAGGTGAGCACGTTGTTAAATCCAATCGGGGTAATGGTGAAGGACCTACCCGCGCTGGGTTTTCGTGAGATCTGCGACCACAACACAGGAAGTATCGCAGAGGCTCTCAGGAAACTCCAGGGCTCCCAACTATCAGATGAAGAGCAGGCAGTCGCGCTTCTCTTCATCGCTGAGGAGGCCTTGACAGCAGCATTGGCCATCAATCGAGATACTGAAGTTGAGTTCGACGGGTCAAACACTCCTCCTGGCTTTCTCCAAGTCCAGGGGTGGTAGTGGGCTAGGGTCTTCCGTCGCGTCGTTCGAGGCCGCAAGGATTCATTTCTTGCGGCCTCTTTCTATTTTATCAAAATAATTTAACTAAATAACCACTCCCAGCCTCACCGGCTGGTCACCCGTGAGGGTGGTAACCAATAACTTTTCTGACTATATTCATTATACCAGAAAACCAATTATAAAAAAATTATCACTTATCAATCATTATAACCCTCTCATTTTCTTTTCTTCCGTGTTTCATCTTAATCCAAACAGTGTCAGAAGGCAATATCTCTCTAACCTTTTCTGCCCATTCAATAACCACCACTGTTTTCTCGTCATCCAAATATTCCCCAATCCCAATATCAATCAACTCCTGTCCATCCCCAATCCTGTATGCGTCAACATGAACCAATCGCGTAATCCGTGATCCGTGGCCATCCGTCCTCAATCCGTGGCTATCAGTGTCATATACTTTCATTAATACAAATGTCGGACTCGTGATATTACGTTGTATCCCAAACCCCTTCGCAATCCCCTTAATCAAAGTAGTTTTCCCCGCACCCAAATCTCCTTCAAACGCAACTGTCTCTCCATTACCAAAACCCTTGGCCAATCTTTCGCCAAGTTTTTTTGTCTCATTTTCATTTTTAGTAATAATTTTTTTCATAAATACGAGTTACGAGTTTACGAGTCTCCGAGTTCGCGAGTCCCTAAATATCTAGCAGCTCCAGCCCAATCTCTTCATCTGCATATCGCCCAATCTCACAATCAAACACATGCAGCACCACCTCACACGTCGCCGCAACAATTCCTTTTTTCAAATGCCCCCCAATCGCTTTCATCTCCTTATCACTCACAACAATATGCGCGTGAATCTTCTTAGCCGAAATAACAGCAAACAAACTAACAATCTCTAATGGTCCTTGTATTTTTTTATCATAATATTTTTTACTCTCAAGCTCATACAAAGCCAACTCCACCTCACTCATCGCCCCAATCGCCTGAAAATATCCGCCCTTAATATCTTTATCAGTGCAAAACCCCATCATCGTTTCCATCACTTCCTCTCCCCTCTCCAATCGCAATAAATAAATTTTTTCATCAATCTTCTTTATTTTCATAAACGAAATTATTAACTCTACCCGTGGTGAGCTTGCCGAATCCATTAATTTTTATTAACTATATTATTAACTCAAGGTAATTCTAGTCGCTAATCACTCAAGACCCAAATTTGGATCAACCTTCAAATCCTCAATTTTAGTAAAATCTTTATCAAGATAATGAAACACCCCAGCCATCCCCACCATTGCCGCGTTATCTGTCGATAATCCGGGAGACGGGAGACAGAAAACAGATGACGGAATTTCTTTTTTTACCGCGTCCGCCATTTGTCCTCTCAATTCTTTGTTCGCAGACACTCCCCCAGCCAATATCACCGTCTTCGCACCAAACTTCTTCGCTGCCTTAATCGTTTTCGCTGTCAAAACATCAATCACCGCCTGCTGAAACTCATAACAAACTTCAGCAATATATTTATCCTTGAAGGCGGGATTCGCGAATCCCGCCTTCAGTTGGTCACGCGTTTCATACAACACTGCGGTTTTCAACCCCGAAAAAGAAAAATCAAAATCCTTGCTCCTAATCATCGGCCTCGGCAACTCAATTTTAGAAGTTGAAGATTTCTCTGCGTAAGCAGAAACCACCGGCCCACCCGGATACCCCAACCCCAATAATTTTGCCACCTTATCAAATGCTTCCCCAGCCGCATCATCCCTTGTTTCCCCAACAATCTCATACTTCCCATGCCCCTTCATCAAAACCAACTGCGTATGCCCCCCACTAACAATAAGAGCAAGCGCCGGGAACTCAAAAGTTTGCTTTCCCTGTCCCGAGCTTTGTCGAGGGATTGTTTTCTTGTTTTCTTGTTTTATTAATACAGAATAAATATGTGCTTCTAGGTGATTTATGCTTATAAGTGGTTTATTCCATGCGAGAGAAAGTGTTTTAGCCGCCTCCACCCCTACAAACAAAGAAGTAATTAATCCCGGCCCGTTAACCACCGCCACCGCATCAATATCCTCGGGCTTAAATTTACTCATCGCCTCGTCAACAACCGGAATAATATTTTTAACATGCTGCCTTGCCGCCACTTCCGGCACAATCCCCCCGTATTTAGAATGTATCTCCACCTGCGAAGCAATAATATTTGATTTAATATCAAAACAACCGCGGTCATATTTGACTACGGCAGCTGCAGTTTCATCACAAGATGTTTCGATTGCAAGGATTAACATAAGTAATTAATTCTACTCGTCACCTTCTATTTTTAAAAAACTTTTTAATTCACTCAAGGCACCATTTATAATATCTACACTACTTCTTAAGGTAGCAATCTGTTTATCTCGCGCATAATCGAAAGCACTACCAGAGGGTCCAATAGAAATACACATTGAATTATATGAATCAGCTATACCAATAACTATATAAGCCTCAGTGATCTTTTTTCTTAAAGTGTCAGGCAGAAGAATTAGTACACCTTCCGAAACAGCTCTTTCATATTGCAGTTGCTTGAGAGGGCATCCAGCCATTAAGTAAGCATCTTCATCTATAGCTAATTCCGCCACTTCTAAATTGAATTTTAGTTCGAGAAGCATGCCTTCTAGTGGTCCGACATCTCTTTCGGGTACGGAAGCAAAAATTTCTGGTTTGTTTTTACAAATTTCTAACCACTGTTTTTTGTGTAGTTTCAGCTCGTTTTCAGTGAATTTACGTCCCTTTGGGTGCTTAGGGTTGTAACATTTAACTTCCGCATGACATTCAAAACAAAGGGGAATGGCATTTTCAATATCATTAGTGCCATCCCTCTCACTCGGTTTAATATGATCGGTTTCCATTTTGAAACCGCAGTGTTTATGGCAAACACAGCATCTTCGGTGGCATGCCGCTAACAATTCATCAACCTCAGATTGCTTGAAAGTCATTTTTAGTATAGATTATAACTTAAATAATTTTCACAGTAATCCGTTGAAAGATCACCTTGATTAATCAGTGCTGTCGGCAGTGATGACACCGTTAAAGACTTTTTGGGTTGGATTAAAGTAGTTTTTAAGACCTGTTAGCAGGTTTAATTTTCATAAACAATGGGGCTGCCAGTAATTTTTGTAGTCTTTACATCCAGAATATCAAGTCCCTCTAAATCAAGGTACCTGTGATTTATTTCTTCAATATCCCTCAGTGGTATCGAAACACTTTTAGTATATTCATTGTGCTGTATGGGGAATAAAACTATATTTAGTGGATTATCAGAACTAGCGGCACCAATCTTTGAATAATTTTCTGTATTAATAAAGCCGATTACGTAAATTTGATCGTTATATTTTTGAATCTCAAAGTAGCCCGTTCGCCTAACGCCCTTTGCCTTTATTTCATTTAAATCATTTATTGGTACAGCAAAAGAGATGTCAATCCCGTCTTGGAAAAAATATATACCATTGGGTAAATCACTCACTCTTTTACCAACTTCTAATGATTCTATTCTTCGTAGTCGAATATCATCGTTGGCATTATTACCAGCACCAGTCTGATTTTGACGGGTTTGGTTGGGTATATATGGTATTAATTGTCCAGAAAATATTAAACCAATAATCATCACTATTATACCACTACCTATTGCTATCAACCATGTGTTGTTGATATTGAACCTCCTTTTTTTATTGTTGGCGGAATCCAAATCTTTTGGCATATTAATTTTGTCATCTTCGTTATAGAATTGAATACATCCCTTCCTATTAAATTCTACCTCAACCCTCAATCTCTTTTTAATGCGTTTATAATAGTCAGGAAAAATATCGTTATAACTGCCATCATAAATCAAACGGCCATCCTTTATCTTAGCAGATAATTCTTCTGTTACATCATCTTTGTCATCAGAGTAACCTTTGGCAGGATCATAATATGTGGCTTTTATAATTCTCAACTCTTTACTTCTTTTCGTATCTAAGTTCGTCGTTGTTTCAATTGGGGTTTTTTTAATCAACCTAAAAGTATCATCTAAGTTAAGACTACCTGCTATACTTTTTCTCCAGTTACCTTGAACCGCCTCAAAAGAATACATAAATTGGTCACCACTTGTCGTTACTACTTTTGCCGTAATAATACCATTATTAGTGGCCAATGTACTTAAAAATAACTTTTCATCATCCCTAGTCTCAATTCTATAATAGCCAACTAGTTCCGTGTCTGTGGAAGTTAATTTTTGAAAATCAGTACATCTTCCAATTGGTTTTGAATTTTTGTCTAAAAACTCAAATTTACTCACATCACAGTTTTGAGTAACAGGCGTTCTCAGTTCTCCGAAGTGAGATTTATCTGGTGGATAGGCAACGATATAACTTCTTGTCATTTTAAAAGAGACATTGGGAGCGTCCTTGGTACTCCTTGGGTTGATGTTTATATCTCTTTTTGCTTTTAATGATGGCGAATCATCACGATTCAAAAAATTTAGGTGTAAGGAATCAAAAATTTTACCTAATAAATTCATGACTTTTAATTTTAGATTTTAGACTTTTAACTCAACACTGGTAGCCCGTAGGGGAATCGAACCCCTGTTTCCAGGATGAAAACCTGGTGTCCTAACC